>JASLGO010000103.1 GCA_030150135.1 Aquirhabdus sp. | reverse complement strand
TCAAGTGGCACAAATAAGGTTTTGCCTTGTAAATGATAGCTGTCTTGCTTGCTGACGTTGATATAGTCAGTCGCTGTAAACCCACCTGTGATTTCAAAGTTACCCGTCGGATTACAGGCTGGTAATGTGGTGAATTGGTTGATGGTTTTGTTATGAAAGAACCAGTTTTCAATTTGGCATGTCTGTGCAATGGTCAGTGTTGCATCATCGGTAAACATGGGACGACCCGCCCAAGCCGATAACGACAAAGCGCATAGTGATAGTGCAAGATAGGTTTGGACGGTCAATTTCATGGCGGCATTTTATATGCATTTAAGTGACAAAATGATGAGGAAACTTCAAAAAATCATATTTTTGAGAAAAATGGTCTTTTATTTTTAAGTTTTTGCACAAGTGCTCTAATTTTAGATAATAAAGATTGATTCAGATCTGTGAAAAAAGTTCATTCAAAAACCTGAAATCACACAGTTTTGGTATTGCCACTGTCACATAAAAAGGTTTTCATAGAGCGAGCGATACGGACAAGCACAAGAACAGCCAAAAGATCAGTAGAGAGATCATTGCTATGCCATTTTATAACGATCCTGATGCCCTAGAAACGCAAGAATGGCAAGATGCCTTCGATGCCGTCATTAAAAATGCAGGCACTGAGCGAGCGGCATTTTTGCTGAAAACTTTGTTTGAGCAGGCGATGAGTCGCCATGTGTCGATTCAGCGGTTTAATACAGGTTACGTCAATACCATTCCTCCTGAAGAAGAACCTGGAATTCCTGGCGATGCGCACATGGAGCGTCGTATCCGTGCGCTGATTCGTTGGAACGCGTTGGCAATGGTTTTACGCGCCAATAAGAAAGATGATTTGGGTGGTCATTTGGCGACCTTTGCATCGTCGGCAACATTGTATGACGTGGGTTTTAATCACGTATTTCGTGCGGCAAATGATCACTTCGGTGGCGACATGATCTATTACCAAGGACATTCTGCGCCGGGAATTTATGCACGTTCTTATTTGGAAGGTCGTCTGAGTGATGAGCAAGTGCAAAACTTCCGCCGTGAAGTCGGTGGTAATGGATTATCGAGCTACCCACATCCTTATCTGATGCCTGATTATTGGCAATTTCCAACAGTTTCAATGGGTCTAGGCCCAATTATGTCGATTTATCAGGCGCATGTGCAGAAGTATTTAACCAATCGTGGTTTGCTCGAAGAACAAAACCGCAAGGTCTGGGCATTTCTAGGCGATGGTGAGATGGATGAGCCAGAGAGCTTGGGTGCAATTGGGCTGGCGGGGCGTGAGAAGCTGGATAATTTGATTTGGGTCATTAACTGTAACTTGCAGCGTCTTGATGGGCCTGTACGTGGTAATGGCAAAATTATTCAAGAGCTTGAATCGAGTTTCCGTGGCGCAGGTTGGCGTGTCATTAAAGTGATTTGGGGCCGTCGCTGGGATGCGTTACTGGCGCGTGATGTAACGGGTGTATTGAAACAGCGCATGGAAGAGGCGGTTGATGGGGAGTACCAAGCGTTTGAAGCGCATGGTGGTGCGTATGCGCGAGAACATTTCTTTGGTAAGTATCCTGAGCTTGCAGAAATGGTCGCCAATATGTCGGATGAGGAAATCGATGATCTCAATCGCGGTGGTCACGATCCTGTGAAGGTCTATGCGGCTTATGATGCTGCGATGAAAACCAAAGGGCAGCCTGTGGTCATTCTTGCGAAAACGGTCAAAGGTTATGGTTTATCTGATGCCGTACAAAGTGCTAATAAAAGCCACCAGATCAAAAAAATGGGAATGCCATCGCTGCAATATTTTCGTGATCGCTTTGATTTACCATTTACTGATCAAGAGCTTGAGCAGTTGCCGTTCTATCGTCCAGCTCCTGATTCAACCGAAATTCGCTATTTGAAGGCGCGTCGCGAGGCGCTGGGTGGCACTTTGCCTGCGCGTCGTAGTGGACATATTCCGCTCACCACACCAGAGCTTGAGGAGTTCCAAGCGGTATTGGCAGGTTCGGGTGATAAAGAGCAATCCACCACGATGGTGATGGTGCGCATTATTTCTATTTTATTGAAGAATAAAGATATTGGTTCGCGTGTTGTGCCGATCGTGCCTGATGAGGCGCGGACGTTTGGTCTGGAAGGCATGTTCCGCCAACTCGGGATTTATTCAGCAGTCGGGCAATTGTATACGCCAGAAGATAATGAACAGTTGATGAATTATCGTGAAGATAAAACAGGGCACATGCTGGAGGAAGGCATCAACGAAGCGGGTGCGTTATCCGCATGGATTGCGCTGGGGACGAGTTACTCAACTAATGCCTTGCCCATGATTCCGATGTATATGTTCTACTCGATGTTTGGTTTTCAGCGTGTGGGCGATTTGATCTGGGCGGCGGGTGATTGTCAGGCGCAAGGCTTCTTGCTCGGTGCAACGGCTGGACGGACGACGCTCAATGGCGAAGGATTACAACATCAAGATGGGCACTCACATGTGTTGGCATCAACAATACCGAATTGTGTCAGTTACGATCCGTGTTTTGGTTATGAACTTGCAGTCATCATGCAAGATGGCTTGCGCCGTATGTATCAGGATGGTGAGCGGGTTCAGTATTACCTCACGATTATGAATGAAAACTATGTGCATCCAGCCATGCCAGAAGGTGTGGAGGAAGGCATTCGCAAAGGCTTGTATTTATTCCAGCAGGAAGAAGATGCGACGGTACAGTTAATCGGTTCTGGCGTGATTCTGCGCGAAGTCATCAAGGCGGCAAAACTTCTGAAAGATGAATACGGTATCCATGCCAATGTCTGGAGCGCGACCAGTTTTAATGAGCTGGCGCGTGACGGGATGGCTGCGGATTATCACAACCGCCTGCATCCGCATGATCCTGTAAAAGTCTCGTGGGTTGCCCAACAGCTTGCGCCGCATAAAGGTGTTGTACTCGCGGCGACTGATCATATTCGCGCTTATAGCGAGCAAATCCGTAGTTATTTGCCCGATCACAGACCTTATGTAACGCTTGGAACGGATGGTTTTGGCCGTTCGGATACGCGTGAAAATCTGCGTGCGTTCTTTGGTGTCGATGCGGCGAATATTGTGGTGGCAGTACTTAAATTATTGGTGGATGAAGATGAAATCGATGTGCGCATGGTCAAAGATGCGATTTCGACTTTTGAATTAGAAACCGAGTTGCCGCCACCGTGGTTGCCACAACCGCATTTAGAAAAATGTGTGGATGCCCCTGCACCGACTGTGCCTGTTCAAGCCGCGCCGCTTGAGGGGATGGAGGCAGATATTGCAGACAGTGCGCCTCCTTCGCAAAATAAGCCACTAGATAAATCTGCTCAGCCATCTGATTCTGAGTTTGATCCAAGTGCATTTGAATTACAGCCCACATTACCTTCTGCACCACTTTCTACCCAAAAGCAGGGAGTTTAATTATGGAAATCAGAACTCCTGATCTGGGTGTCGAAAAAGCTGAAGTCTCTGAAATATTGGTGAAAGTCGGCGATACAGTGACAAAGAATCAAAGTCTACTCGTTGTTGAATCAGCAAAAGCCAGTGTCGAAGTGCCGAGTCCTGTGGATGGTGTGATTGAGAGCATTCTTGTGAGCCAAGGACAACTGGTGCAAGAGGGTGTGGCGTTATTTACAGTGTCTGGTGCGGCTGAGGAGGTTGCTTCTGTTGTCATCCCGCCTGTTGTTGAAAAGCCAAGCATACAAGCAGAACAACCTGCACCTACTGAAACATCAGTACCTACATCACAAACAGTCGAAGTGCCTGACTTAGGCGTGGATCAAGCGGATGTGTCAGAGATTTTGGTCAAAGTTGGAGATGTGGTGACGGTTGGGCAAAGCCTTGTCGTCGTTGAGTCGGCGAAAGCCAGTGTGGAAGTGCCGAGTCCGTTTGCGGGTACGGTTGAACGTATTAGTGTGAATCAAGGGCAAAGTGTCAAACAAGGTATGCCAATACTTGTGCTTAGTGGTGTCGCAGGCGCGAAATCGAATACGTCGATTCAGTTGGCCGCATCGACACCAGCTCAAACAGCATCTATTGCTCAGCCTCAAGCTGTTGCTCAATCCAATCCAAACGCCAGCCAATCTGCCACGTCAAAACCAATCACTCAAAGCCAATCAATTGTTGAAAGCACAGCCAATAATGCCGATGTTTATGCAGGCCCAGCGGTACGTCAAACCGCACGGCAATTGGGTGTGGATTTGCATAATGTCAAAGCGACAGGAATCAACGGTCGCGTGATGAAAGAAGATGTGTATGCGTATGTCAAACAACGGCTGACAACTACACCAACACCGAGTTCTGCTGCTGCAACTGTGTCTTCTGGATTGCCGCCACTGCCTGATTTTAGCAAATGGGGGGCGTCACATGATGAGCCACTTACGCGTTTGCAGCAAGTTTCTATTCCGCAGTTGTCGCTGAATCTATATATGCCGCAGGTCACGCAGTTTGATCATGCGGATATTACGGAACTGGAAAAGTTACGCGTTGAGCTTAAAGATGAATATAAAAAACAAGGCATTGGTCTAACGATTTTGGCGTTTATTGCCAAAGCAGTTGCGCATTTACTGTTGAAAGAGACTCGTTTTAATAGTCATCTCAATGATGACGCTAAGTCAATTAAGGTTCGTGAAGAAGTTCATCTCGGCATTGCGGTTGCAACGGATGATGGGCTGATTGTGCCTGTACTGCGTAATCCTGATCGGTTAAGCATTCGTGAGATTGCTCAGCAACTGGGCGAATTAAGTCAGAAAGCGCGTGATAAGAAATTGAGTCCAAATGATTTGGCTGGCGCGACATTTACCATTACCAGCTTGGGCGCCATGGGTGGCACGGGCTTTACGCCTCTGGTGAATTGGCCACAAGTTGCCATTCTTGGCTTGTCACCTGCGGTGATGCAACCGATGTGGGATGGTTCAGCGTTTCAACCGCGTCTGATGTTGCCGTTGTCACTGTCCTATGATCATCGAGTGATTAATGGTGTGGATGCAGCGCGTTTTGCGCGGGCGCTTGCGGTGTTGCTTGGGGATTTACGGCGTGTGTTGTTGTAATTTATAAAATCAGGTTTGAAAAAAATGTCTTTTATCAAAATAGGGGCGGTTTTGGTCGTGGTTGCGGGTGCATTTGCCGCCGTGCCACTCGTTTGGAAAATGCAAAGTACGGAAAAGCGTGAGCAGATTGCAGCATTGTTGCCTGAGAGCATTAGACCGAAAGATATTGTGGATGTATCTACAAAAAAAATCACGGTCTACCAATCGCAAGGGCATAAAGGTGAGGCGATTTTTTCAGATCGACAAAATCTGGCTCACACTGCGCAGGCTCGTGTTGTGGATAATGCAAAAGGTACGACGATACATACGGATGTTCCAAAAAAAGAGGAAAAATCGTCCTCCATGCTAAATTTTAATGAAGAAAATGCACGCTTTCAGAAGCAAGCTCAAGAGATTCAGCAGGCGCGGATGGAGCGAGCGATTGGAGAGTGAATCGGGGTAAATTTGAGTGCGTAGGTAAGCCGTTGAGTCATGCTTGAAACAGAGATTTTCTCTGTTGAAACTTATGGAATGTCTTTGATTAAAACGGTGTGGGTTGACATAATAATAGCTAAGCAAACGATCGGAATGTTTGCATATATATCACGATATGGAAGTGTTGATCTCAATGAAAGCGAATGTGAATCACAGTGTTTTTCTAATTTTTGTGCTAGTTGCTCTCAACGGGTGCAGTACTGTGAAGTCGGATAGTGCCTCTCATCCCGTTGATCATACCTTGAACCCTATTGATTGTACGTCAAAGGCAAAAAAGGAAGAGTGCTCGGCTGTTGCAAATCTGGATAAAAAACCGCAAAAGAAAACAGCCAAATCTGATCAATCAGAACAGATAGATCGCCGTGCAAAAACTACGAAAAGTGCTGAGAGCAAAAAGATTAATGATGATAAGGCTAAAGCAAAAAGCGAAGTAATACCCCCTGCACCCGATAAAGAAGTCGTTTCTAAGCCAGATTTGGCTACGCAAAAGAAAGCAGAGGCAGATCAACGAGAGAGGGCATTCTCGGAGTCTATGGGTTGCGTGAGAAACAACATTGGCAAAGATGATGTCCGAGTGAAAGTCCGTGCGATGGCGTATGACCTTGCGGTGTTGTGTAGAAAACAAGGTATTGAAGTTAATGCTATTGCGAATGCAACAATACCTCTTATAGAGCAGAGTCGGGCGCCGAAAAGGACAAAATAATTAGGTTTTTTTGATAGCTAGATTTTTGAACATGAAATCCTACAAAGAACTCGCCGAACTCCTCACAGGGTCACGAACTGAGAATTATCGATCTAAACGTCAATCCATTGGTTTTGGCGTAGCAGGCGGTTTTTTCATTGCATTTGTTGGCGGTATGCTGACAGGTAGTGCATGGTGGTTTCTTGCACCGATTTTTGGATTTTTCGGTGCTTGGCGTATCGTGATGGGTCATTGGCCTTTGTTCCAGAAGCGTAAAGACTAAGTTTTAAGCATAATAAAAAGCATTCACATGCTCTGATATCATTACAGAGCTATGATTTTTTTCTAAAATCACTAAAAGTACACATCGCGTTCAAATCTCATCCTCGCACTCTGGCACAGCCTTGTGTATAATGCCGCATTGAAATTGCCGTGTTTAAAGCACCAAGAGGACACCATGCTGAATATCGTACAAGAAGCGCTAACCTTCGACGATGTGTTGTTACTTCCTGCTTTCTCTAATGTACTTCCAAAAGATGTTTCTCTAAAGACTCGCCTGACTCGGGGTATAGACCTGAACATTCCGCTCGTCTCAGCGGCGATGGATACCGTCACGGAATCGCGTATGGCGATTGCGATTGCCCAAGAAGGTGGCATCGGTATTCTGCATAAAAACATGGACATCGCTGCACAAGCTGCCGAAGTTCGCCGCGTCAAGAAGTTTGAAGCGGGTATGGTTAAAGACCCGATTACCGTGAGTCCAGATTTAAGCGTGGGTGAGCTGATTGCTCTGACACAAGCGCATCGTATTAGTGGTGTGCCTGTTGTGGTTGGCGACAAAGTGGTTGGGATTGTGACTAGCCGTGATATGCGTTTTGAGACGAATCTCACGCAACCTGTCAGCAACATCATGACGCCACAAAATCAATTGGTGACTGTCCGTGAAGGCGAAACCAGTGAACATATCAAAGGTTTATTGCATCAACATCGCATCGAAAAAGTATTGGTGATTGGTGATGATTACGCGCTGAAAGGTTTGATCACGGTTAACGATTTCCGTAAAGCAGAACTGTATCCAAATGCGTGTAAGGATTCCTTTGGCCGTTTACGCGTTGGTGCTGCGGTTGGTACAGGCGCAGACACGCCAGATCGTGTGATTGCACTGATCGAAGCGGGCGCGGATGTGTTGGTTGTGGATACCGCACATGGTCACTCAAATGGTGTGATCGAGCGTGTACGCTGGATTAAACGTGAGTTCCCGCATATTCAAGTCATCGGTGGCAATATTGCAACGGGCGATGCAGCACTTGCGCTGCTTGATGCGGGTGCGGATGCGGTGAAAGTCGGTATCGGCCCAGGTTCGATCTGTACGACGCGTATCGTTGCAGGGATTGGCGTACCGCAAATTTCTGCGGTGGACAACGTCGCGCGTGCACTCAATGATCAGATTCCGTTAATTGCGGATGGTGGTATTCGTTACTCAGGCGACGTAGCAAAAGCGATTGCTGCGGGTGCAAGCTGTATCATGGTGGGTTCATTGCTCGCAGGTACAGAAGAAGCGCCGGGTGAAGTGGAGCTGTTCCAAGGTCGTTATTTTAAAGCGTATCGCGGTATGGGATCGCTTGGTGCGATGGCTGGATCGACAGGTTCAAGCGACCGTTATTTCCAAGATGCAAAAGATGGTGTTGAGAAGCTAGTGCCAGAGGGCATTGAAGGTCGTGTGCCGTATAAAGGGCCGATGAGCGGTATCGTGCATCAGTTGGTTGGTGGATTGCGTTCATCGATGGGTTATACGGGTTCGAAAGATATCCCAACCATGCGTTCTGAGCCGAAATTCGTCAAGATCACTTCTGCTGGGATGCAAGAGTCACATGTACATGATGTGCAGATTACCAAAGAAGCGCCGAACTATCGCGTTGGTTGATTTGAATAGATGTGAAGTCAGCATCCTGAGACTATTGGGGTGCTGAGAGTTTTTTCACCTAATAGGCAAGTTTTAATACAAAAACGATAATACAAAGAGAATAGTTAAGGATAACGAATAATGTTGCTGCCTCAGCACAGTCCAAAGCACGATAAATCATTTAAAAAACTTCCAGAAAAACAAAGCATCTCCTCAAAGAGTCTTTTTCTGACATATTTGCTATGGTTTTTTGCGGGTTGTCTGGGAGCTCATCGCTTCTATTTACGTTTTAATGTGACAGGAGCGCTACAGTTTTTATTGTTTGTGGGTGTAGTGATTTCTTTTCAAGTTCATGATTTAGATGCTCTTGCGATTTTTATGGCGTGTGTCTTGATCTGGTGGGGTTACGACTTCTCTGATATTAAGAGTCTAGTTCAAAGAAGCAGTTTATTTTCAAAAGAAGCTGAAAATACAAATATATTAAATGCTATTCAACAGAGTAAGGTCAAAGAATCTCCGCAATTGACTACACCAGAGCAAAGTCCAAAAGAGCAAAATCCCACGGCTGAAGAATTACAAAGTATGCGAGATTTATTCGCAAGATGGGATCAAACCAACGAACATGTCGTTCAGATGATTGATTATTTAAATACTGTTGTTGATATTTTGAGTGATGTATATGGTGCTAACAGTCGAGAAATTGCAGAGGCGCTGGGTTATTTAGGCAACAGCTACTTTGTCGCAGAGCAATATGAGGAAGCTGTTAAGGCTCTTAAATCTGCATTTGCGATCAATCGCAGCTATGGAGATTTTGAAAAGTTAGATAGAAATGCTGTGCTGATGGTTAACTCTTACATTCGACTTGGTGCTTTAGATGATGCAGAACAGGTCTGTATTGATCTCGTTTCAAGGACAAAAGGGCTTAGTGGCCCAGATCGTAGTGTCGTTGCTAGAGCTTGTTATCATTTAGCAATGTTTTATGAAACTCAGGATCAGTCGCTTAAAGCAGGTTATATGTATGTTGATGCGATGCAGTACTACCATAATATTCCTATAACAAACAATTTGTTTAAGCTACAGTTGGTCAGAGCAATGGCGACCAATTTGATTGAGCGAACGAAATATTATTATGCAGAGATTTGGCTTAAAAAAGCCATTGAAGATGTTGTTGCTGAAAATGTTAGCCTGGTAATAGAGTTAACTTCGTGCCATAGAAGTTTAGCGGAGCTTTATACTCGATTTGGCATGTTTGATCAGGCCGAGGAACGTTATTTAAACATGATTAAGCTATTAACTCCTTTGGAGCAGAAAGAGCATATCCTTTTAGGTGAGACTTTCTTTAGTTTAGGTCAAATTTATTATACTCAACAAAAATATTCAGAATGCGTGGACATGGCTCATCAATTGGTGCAGTTGAATGAGCGTACCTTAGGGGTACATCATGATAGCAGCATAAATGCGCGACGTTTGCGGAGCGAGGCTCAAGATAAGTTAAATCATCAGATTCAACAAAAGCCTATTGTGAGGTTAGAACCGCAGATTGTGGATGAAGTACCGCAAACTGGCATTTTTATTGGCAGTACTAAGATCCAAGATATGCTTAAAATTGTGCAAAAAAATGCAGAACGCAGTAAAAATAATCTTAAGCATCAAGAAAAACCTGCCTTAAAAGATGAATACATCTTTGAGAAAGTAAAATGGTATTTGGTTGATTTTCCTGAAGAGTTGGAGATAGAGCAGGCTTATATGTATGGCGGTTTTCTTCTCGGATGGCTGGCTGATCATGATTTACTAAATACGGAGTTTTCCGATCAAGCTATACAAGACTTTAAAAACAGGAAGATTTCTTGTGTTGATCTTTATTGTCGTGGCTTTGCTGAATGTATTTTTGGTGAAGACCTAACAGAAGAAGGCTTCTTTTTTATGCTGTATTACTATGAGGGTAAATATGGCTATGATTATAAAAAAACTTTGGCATCTGAGTTGTCGTCGATTTTTCATGTACAGAATACATGGGAAAATTATGAGTTAATATCTACCAAAATAGATCAGCACTATAAATATTGGAAAGAATATTTCTAATCTTTCTTTTGATAACTCCAACTCTTTTGTACTGGAAATCCCAATTCTCGCCACGTCATAAAACAAGAAAACCCCATTTGTGCCCATTTACTTTCATCTAGTAAATACTCTAAGTCATCTACCAAATGATACGTCTCGATATGACCTTCTTCATCGCAGCCTTTCACTTGATCGGCTTGTTCTGGCGTTAAGGCAAACGCGAGCGGGGTGAATTGAACACCGCCTGTATTTGTTTCTAAGATCATAAAAATTGGCGGCAGATCGTTTACAAAGTCGCTGCTTAAATCCAATAAATTAATGCCAGCTTCTTCTTTTACCTCTTCAAGCAATGTATCCAATAAAGCGCCCAGGCCATAATTTTGGCGGTCAGGCGTGTAATGACCGCCAAAGCTACTGAGTTTATTTGGATACAGCGTTGTGGTTGATGAGCGGCGTTGCAAAAGAATTTGCTGACGTTCAGGACAGCACAATAATGTACCGCTGCCCAGTGCGGCGATGGTTGTACCTGCTGCGCGGAGCATGCTGATGGTTGCATAATCGCTGACGATGTAGTTGAGCTGGGTCATGTGTGGATGAATTTGTGAGGTACAAATGACTTGTCGTTCGACGTAGCCGCCACGCGCCAGAATTTTGTTTTTCATCTGCGTGGCGAGCTGTAGATTTTCATCCGTTAGTGTCAATGAACCGACGCTTGAGCAAGTCGGAATTTGATTCAATGGGATGGTAGTGATCATAAATAACTCAGAAAAGGGATATTTATTAATGAGTAGTCATGTTTATCGTAGCTTAGTCCTTGGGCGATATGGAGATCTTGTGTAAGAAAGGTGAAGAATATTGATTTTTGCTGTTTTAACGCACGCTTTTAATTGCGCTATGAATGCATAATTTGTCACAATCTATTCATTAGTTCATTTACAAAAAATAGGAAGATTTGACATGAGCCACTTTGGAACTGATGGTATTCGTGGCAAGTTCGGCGTCTTGCCAATTACCCCAGAATTTGCACTGAAATTAGGTTATGCCGCGGGCAAAGTGCTTGCTGCGCAAGGTCGTGCGGAAGTCATGGTGGGCAAAGATACGCGTTTATCAGGTTATGTTCTGGAAGCTGCGCTGCAAGCAGGACTGAATGCTGCGGGTGTCAATGTTCGCTTGCTTGGACCACTGCCGACACCTGCGATTGCGCATCTGACGCGCGCGTTCCATGCTGATGCAGGAATCGTGATTTCAGCCTCGCATAATCCTTATTTTGATAATGGTATTAAGTTTTTCTCTGGCGAAGGCAAAAAGCTGGATGACGCAGTACAAAATGCGATTAGTCAGCAGATCGAGCAGCCGATCACGATTGATGCGCCTGATCAACTGGGCAAAACCTCACGCGTAACCGATGCCAATGGTCGTTATATTGAATTCTGTAAATCCACCTTTCCGTATAACTTGAGTTTGCGTGGCATGACGATTGTCGTCGATTGTGCGAATGGTGCTGGCTATGCGGTCGCCCCTGCCGTGCTGCGCGAGTTGGGTGCGACAGTGATTCCTATTTTTAATACGCCAAATGGTCTGAATATCAACGATGGTTGTGGGTCAACTCACCCTGAAGCACTCCAAAAAGCTGTATTGGAGCATAATGCCGATGTCGGAATTGCTTTGGATGGCGATGGTGACCGTATCGTGATGGTTGATCATCGCGGGCAATTGGTTGATGGCGATAGCATCCTGTATGTGCTGGCGACGCGCCCAAGTCAAATGACGGTTGGTGTGGTCGGCACGCTGATGACGAATATGGGCTTAGAGCTTATTCTGCGTGAAAAAGGCATTGCATTTAAACGTGCTAATGTCGGTGATCGTTATGTGATGGCGGCGTTGGATGAGGCTGGTTGGCAGCTTGGTGGAGAAGCCTCTGGGCACATCCTTTGTCTGGATAAGAGCACCACAGGTGATGCACTCATTGCAGGTCTACAAGTGCTTGCAGCCGTGATTGAACAAGGTAAAACACTGGCTGAATTAACACAGCCATTGAAAGTCTTTCCTCAAGTTCTGGTCAATGTTCGTCTGGCCGCGATGCGCGATCCGTTTGCGGATAACGTGTTGAAAGATGCATTTGCTCAGGCAGAAGAATCATTAGCAGGGCGTGGTCGTTTGCTCATCCGTAAATCAGGGACTGAGCCGATGATTCGCGTCATGGTTGAAGGTGAAAATGAAGAGCAAGTCAGCAAACTCGCCAATGATTTAGCGGATCTGGTGCGTACACGACTGAGTGCATGATTTTTCAAATCTCCCCTCGAGAAATATATGTCGAGCCTCTTTCTCTAAAGAGGGGAACTTTTGGGGATTTGATAGAGGTTTTGAGTTCTCTGCAAGTCCCTCTTTAGAAAAAGAGGGATTTAGGGAGATTTGATAAAGAGAGAGATGCAATGACTGATTTAACAAAACTCACCTATTTGAGTGACTTAGCATCATTGCGTCAATCGTATGAAAAAGGTCAGTTGCGACGTGAGGATGTTGATTCTAATCCGTTTCGACAATTTCATATATGGCTGCAACATGCGCTGGATTGTCAGGTCAGAGAGCCTTACGCGATGACTTTGGCGACCGCAAGTCGTTCAGGTCGCCCCAGTGCACGTATTGTGTTGCTCCGTCAATTTGATGAGCATGGTGCGGTTTTTTATAGTAATTACGACAGTCATAAAGGCGAAGATTTGGCAGAGAATCCTTATGCTGAGCTTCTGTTTTTTTGGGCGGAATTAGAGCAGCAGGTTCGTATTTCAGGGCGTGTTGAGAAAATATCAGAAGCGGATTCGACTCACTATTTTCATAAACGTCCACATAAAAGCCAGCTTGCGGCATGCGCCAGTATTCCACAAAGTGGCGTGATCGCTGATCGTAATGAGCTGGAACAGCGGTTTGCTGAACTCAATGAACAATATCCTGAGGGTTCAGTCGTGCCTAAACCAGAGTTTTGGGGTGGGTATCGTTTGGTTCCTGACTTGTTTGAGTTCTGGCAAGGTCGTCAAAGTCGTTTGCATGATCGTTTGCAATATCGTGTATCCGATCAAAATTTAGAAGGCGAAAAACAGTGGATCATTGAGCGGCTTATGCCGTAGTGAGTTTGCATGATGCGGCGGTCTATGCCGCTGCACATTGTGCAGAACCTGTATATGCGCTGTAAAATTTTAAGCCATCTATATATCTAATAAATATAAATTAAATAATTTATTTAATTTAAACAATTATTTGGTGAATTTTGTCGTTGTTTTATGTTCTTGTTAATTCAAGGTTATCACGCCGTAAAAGGGTTGAGATCATGATGAAGGGCGGGGTATTGTGAATCTACCTGCTCATCAGGATTTTCATGATTTTTGATCTTTTGGAGAATACACATGAACAGTAAACTTAAAGTGTTAGCTGGAAGTGTTGCGGTGACAACCGTATTAGCATTGTTTTCTACAACAGCTTCTGCTGATCCGTGGCATCGCCACCACCGTTATCATCAATATCACTCTCATCATTTTCATCACGATCACCATCATCGCCACCACCATCATCATCGTGGCTATTATCGTTAATCGACCTATAATTGGGTAAACCATTAAAAATACCGCTTCGAGATGGCGCGGTATTTTTATAAGTTTTACATGAACGGGTTTCATGTTGTCACGATACTTTGTCATAATTGCGCAGGCTTATTTTCAAGCAGCCATACACAGATGATGATAAAAGAGGTGAATATGAAACAGTTCAAGCAGTTGGGGTGGATACCGCAGGCATTATTGAGTTTAGCTCTGTTGTCAACGATGTCACAAAGCAATGCAATGAGCGTTCGTGAGCGCTATTTGCAGGAACATCCAGCCGCAAAAGCTGAACTTTCATCAGAAAAAAAATCGTCTCCTGAAAAAGCATCATCACATCATCAAAAACACCATGTTGTCGAAAAACACGTTGTCAAAAAATCAGAAAAGCACGCGACTCAAAAACATGAGCATCACACCGTAATCAAAAAACATGAAAAAATTGCGCATGAAAAGGTAACTCATGCAAAAGAAGCGCGTGCAAAAGTTGAACATGCGAAGGTTGAATCTGCCAAACATCATGCTGTGAAACCGTCTGCCAAAAAAGAAACTGCTCCAAAAGAAGCGACTTCTCATCAGGCGAAAGCAGATGTACCACGCAATGTGTCACGCGTAGTCACTCCAAAAGTGGCGCCGACAAAGTTTGATAGCCAACAAGCGCGCGATGCGGAATTAGCTTTGCAGCACCAACCGATCAAAAAAGAAGCTGTAGCTAAGCCAGAGTCGAAGTCAGCGCAACAACCTGCAAAAACGAAGCATCATGCAACACATGCTGCGACCAAGACCAAGCATCATGTAGAAAAACATCATGCTGTTAAACCTGCACCAGCGCATCACCACAAGCATCATCGTGCGAATTAGGATGTTGTTGAGCTGAAATAGCCAAATCCTTTGCTGTGTTATGGTGCGTCATGCGTGGAAAGTTGTCATAATCCACGCATGACTCAATCACTTATTTTAAACGCTCTGTTGATAAAACAACGTCCTTTACCAGCCATTCCTGCGAGCTTTGCTGCTTTACCGCAGGTTTTGGCTCGTCTTTATGCCGCACGTGGCGTCCAGCATGTCGATGAACTGGAACTCAAGCTCGCACGTCTTTTACCCGCGCAAGATTTGCTGGGCTTAGATTCTGCGATTCAGCAGATCAATCAAGCGATTGATACTTCTCAGCGCATTCTTATCATTGGTGATTTTGATACGGATGGCGCAACCAGTACCGCACTGATGATGCTTGCACTTGGCAAAATGGGCGCAATCGTCGATTTTCTGGTGCCAGATCGTTTTAAATACGGTTATGGTCTAACGCCTGAAATTGTGGCTTTGGCGCTTGCTGACTATTCGCCAGATTTGATTATCACCGTCGATAATGGGATTTCCAGTCACGAAGGGGTTGCCGCGGCGCAAGCTGCGAATGTTGCGGTCATCATTACCGATCACCATCTGACTACCAAAGGCGCACCTCCTGCTCAAGCCGTGGTGAATCCGAACCAACAAGGGTGTACGTTTGCCAGTAAGGCATTGGCTGGCGTTGGTGTGGCGTTTTATGTGCTTGCAGCACTCGCAACGTTGCGTAAATCTCAAGGCAAACCCACCGCAAAACTGACGGATTGGCTGGATCTCGTTGCGCTTGGGACAGTTGCTGACGTTGCGCCACTCGATGCTAATAACCGTATTTTAGTCTCGCAAGGCTTGGCAAGGATTAAGAGTGGTCAGTGTCGAGCGGGTTTACTTGCGATGTTAGAAATTGCCAAGCGTGATCGTAAAGGCTTAACCGCACAAGATTTAGGTTTTGTCCTTGGGCCGCGTATCAATGCTGCAGGGCGTATGGATAGCATGCGTATTGGCATCGAGTGCTTGCTCGCCGAAGATGCGGCAACAGCCCGTGACTTAGCTGAACAGTTAGAACAATTGAATCAAACGCGACGTACCGTTGAAGCAGGGATGAAGTCCGAGGCTTTGGCATTATTGCAAGATCGGCAGCTATTTGAAGAGATCGTCCCACCAGCCATTGTGTTGTATGAGCCAAGCTGGCATCAAGGCGTGATTGGGATTGTGGCAGGACGCTTGAAAGAGCAATTTAACCGTCCAAGTATTGTGTTTGCGCCGAGTGATGATTCTTGTGAAACTTTGAAGGGTTCAGCACGTTCGATTGCGGGAGTACATATCCGTGATGCGATTGAGCGGGTGGCTGAAGCGCATCCTGAGTTGATCAGTCATTTTGGTGGTCATGCGATGGCAGCGGGTTTAACCTTGCCAGCTCAGAATTTTCAGGCATTTGCTGATGCGTTTGCCGCGGTAATTGCCGAGCATGATGCGGCTTTGTTTGAGCCTGTGTTGTGGACGGATGGTGCGCTTGCGGCCAATGATTTTTCACTGCAACTTGCTAGTCAATTACAGGAAGGTGATCCGTGGGGGCAAGCCTTTCCGCCGCCTGTGTTTGATGGTGAGTTTGAAATCCTAGAGCAACGGATTCTCAAAGAAAAACATTTGAAGCTAACACTGCGACATATTGAGGGTGGCAATTGGCTGGAAGCGATTGCATTTAATATTGATCTCAATGTGTGGCCAACCGAAAGCTCGCGGGTAAAAATGGCGTATCAGCTTGATGTGAATGAGTTCCGTGGTGAACGGCGTGTTCAGCTCAAGGTGGTTTGGCTTGCGCCGCTATGAGAGTTATTCCATCTAGAAAATTGGCTAAATCAAAACACAGAAGGTAAATTGTGACCGCATTTTCAAATTGGCTACGCTCCTTTGTCCCGCCACCGTTGACGGTGTCGAAGCGTGAAATATTGTATAGCTGCTTGGGTGCGTTCATTGGTTTGATGTTTGCGGAGTGGTTGAGTCGCTATGCTTTAAGTGACGTGAATCCTTGGTTTGTTGCGCCAATGGGAGCGTCAGCGGTATTGCTATTTGCAGTGCCTGCCAGTCCGCTTGCGCAGCCGTGGTCGATTATTGGCGGTAATTTGGTTGCGGGCTTGGTGGGCGTTTTTTGCGCACAATATTTTGCATCTAATCTTGGACTCGGTGCGGCGGTCGCGGTCGCAACGGCGATAGGCTTTATGTTTATCCTGCGCTGTTTACATCCGCCGAGTGGTGCTGTTGCGATGACGGCGGTGATGGGTGGCCCTGCGGTGCATGCGCTGGGTTATCAGTTTGTGATTTGGCCAGTGCTGGTTAATTCTTTATTTTTATTGGTCTTAGCATTGATCTTTAATAATGCGCTGCGTCATCGTTACCCACATCAGGTCACAAAACCTGCCCGAACAAACGATCCATTGCCGAGTGAGCGCTTAGGCTTTACGAGTAATGATCTGGATAAAGCCTTGAGCGGTTTTGGCGAGCTTCTGGACATTAATAAAAGCGATTTGGCGGACTTGATTAACCAAGCCAAAGTAAATTCGTTTCAGCGTCAATTTGGTGATGTACGATGCGCAGATATTATGTCAAAAGACCTGATTACGGTGCAGCCGACAACGCCGTTGACCGAAGCATTGAACAAACTGCGCGAATTGGAAATGATGGCTTTACCAGTTGTTAATGAGGACAATCAATTGCAAGGTTTATTGTCGATTCAGAATTTCCTTGTGCCTCGCGGTGATTCGACGCATATTCTCAATCCATTAGAAGAATATTGGGCGAAAAATGTGATTGATATTATGTTGCATCAAGCACCAATGGTGAGTGCAGACCAACCGATTGGTGATTTAGTGCAGTTTTTTTCAGATCAGGGTCAACATTATGTGTTGGTCGTGGATGAAGAAAAATATGTAGAAGGCATTGTTACCCAAACTGATTTGGTTGCGGCATTGTTTGAGGTGAAATTAGCCGAGGCGGTGCATGTTTAAGTTTTTAGCTAAATATAGCTTTGAAAAGCTTTGCTCGTGGGTGTCTTAAGGTTTGTTGGTTAATGGGAGGATCAGCCTGCCGCTGGCCTTACTTTTTTCTTGGAAAAAGTAAGCAAAACCGTGTCTTTCGCAAAACTCGCGCACGGGGAGGAAAACTTAAGACTTCTGTTGATCTAAAATCCCAATAACTTTGCATACGAATGTTTGGCTCAAACAGTTGCTACAGACATTTAAGAGTTAGAACCAATACACTTGTTATCTGAAACTTAGGTTATTTACAGCGATTGGCAAAAAAAACAGCGTTGATCTTCAGTTTGTATTAAAATCGCCCCCTAATTTAAGATTCATATTTTATAGAGTAGTAAAACCGTGGAAATTAACCCGTATGTCCTCCGTATTAAAGACCTGACTGAGCGTGGCAACACGCTTAGGGGGTATCTTTGACTATGATCAAAAAGTTGAGCGTTTAGAAGAAGTTCTGCGTGAGCTAGAAGATCCAGCGATCTGGAACGATGCTGCACGCGCGCAAGCGATGTCGAAAGAAAAAGGCGCGCTCGAAGCCGTCGTCAATGTGCTAAATAACCTCACCACGCAAGTCGATGATGCGCAAGCGATGTTGGATTTGGCAGTCGAAGCCGACGAAGAAGAATTGCTCGCTGATGTCACGCGTGAACTGGATGCAGCTGAAGCTGAAGTCGGTCAGCTTGAATTCCGTCGTATGTTTGGTGGTGAAGCGGACGCGTGTAACTGCTTCGTGGATATTCAATCAGGTTCGGGTGGTACAGAGGCGCAAGATTGGGCGTCGATGTTGCTGCGTATGTATTTACGCTGGATTGAGCGTCATGGTTTCAAAGCCGAAATCATGGAAGAGTCAGATGGTGAGGTTGCAGGCATTAAGAGCGCGACGATTCGTGTCGAAGGCGAATATGCCTTTGGTTGGCTGCGTACCGAAACTGGCGTGCATCGCTTAGTACGCAAGTCGCCATTTGACTCGGGTAATCGTCGCCATACTTCGTTTTCTGCGGTGTTTGTCTCGCCAGAAATCGATGATGATATTGAAATTGATATCAACCCTGCTGATGTACGCACGGATACCTATCGTGCGTCAGGGGCGGGTGGTCAGCACATTAATAAAACAGACTCTGCGGTACGTTTGACGCATATTCCTACGAATACGGTCGTGGCGTGTCAGAACGAACGCAGTCAGCACGCCAACCGTGATCGTGCATGGAAGATGCTTCGTGCGAAATTATATGAGCTTGAGCTACAAAAACGCAGTGAAGCACAGCAAGCATTAGAGGCGACCAAATCTGATATTGGTTGGGGTAGTCAGATTCGTTCGTATGTGCTTGATGATTCTCGGATTAAAGATTTGCGTACCAGTGTTGAAACATCAAATACTGGTGCGGTGTTAGATGGTGATTTGGATAAGTTTATTGAAGCCAGTCTAAAAATGGGGTTATAAAATCAAAAGCAAATCCTCCCCAACCCTCCTTTTTCTAAGGAGGGAGTTCAAGCTCCTCCCTTTGCAAAGGGAGGTCGGGAGGGATTTTGCTTTTGACTTTACCTGTTATGAAGTGGAGCATTTCTAATGCCCATCTGGTATCCGTTGTTACTTGCCATCATTGCGCAGCTTTATCGGCTACGCGTGTTCCTACGTTCGCGGCATGAGCCTGATTATCAGCTTGAGGTCGCACAACGCTTTGGCAAACTTCCACCCGCAAAGCTCCAAAATCCCGTTTGGATTCATGCTGTTTCAGTTGGTGAAACTAATGCCGCACAACCGATTATCCAACATCTGCTGAATATGGGTTTGCCTGTGCTGGTGACCAATACCACGCGGACAGGCGCAGCACGGGTAAGAACGCTATTTGTCAAAGACATTCAAAACAATCAACTCGAACAACATTTCCTCCCTATAGATACCGCAAGGTTAATGAATGAGTTCATCGATATTCATCAACCGCGTATGGTGCTCCTCATTGAAACTGAAATTTGGCCAAATTTGCTGGCGATTTTGCATCAACGCAAGATTCCATCCATGCTGATGAATGCGCGTCTTTCCGAGCGTTCAGCAAAAGGTTATGCCAAATTTAGTAGTCTGACTAAACCAATGCTTGAACACCTCACACGGATTGCGGCACAAGATCAGGATACGGCGAATCGCTTTATTGGATTGGGTGCATCGGGTAGCAAGGTTACTGTGACTGGCAGCTTGAAGTTCGATCTGACTGCGCCAGAAGCGAATCTGGACTTGGCTCAGAAACTGAAAAAAGACTGGCAGCTGGAAGGTCGCCCTGTGCTGTTTGCTGCGAGTACGCATGAACCAGAAGAACTTGAGATTTTGACTGCGTTTAAAGCTTTTCATGCCGAATTTCCTCGTGCATTACTCATCATTGCACCGCGTCATCCTGAGCGTTTTGATCGGGTGGCAGCTTTGATTGAGGAGCAAGGTCTTCGTTATGCAAGACGCTCTGCTGATCAATCGGTGAATGGTACGACTTTCGTTTTTCTTGCTGATAGTATGGGCGAAATGTGGACGTGGTATGCATTGTCCAAAATGGCTTTAGTTGGTGGTTCATTGGCTGAAACAGGTGGTCATAATCCACTGGAGGCGGCAAGTTTAGGCGTGCCTGTCGTCATGGGTGCACATACCTTTAATTTTGCGCAGATCGTTGAACTGTTGAAAACTGCTGGTGCTCTGGTTCAGGTCAATGATGCCAATGCTGTCATGCAGGTTTGGCGGGATTGGTTGCTGAGTGAATCTCAGTATGGAGATGCTTCTCATGCTGCGCTTGCCGTGATGCGTGCGAATCAAGGCGCACTCAAACGCCAACTCGATCTAGTCGATGATCTACTGAAGTCAGTTTGTACTAAGCATTAAGATGAAACCCATAACAATATGAATTTACTTCTTTTAGAGCCTGCGGACATTCAAGAAAATCAGCAAGCAGTCATTACTGATCCTCGTCGTTTAAAGCATATTCATCAGACTTTGGACTTGAAGGTTGGTGATTCGATTAAAGTCGGTGTGCGTCATGGTTTGAAAGGTATTGCTCAGATTGCAGAGGTCACGCCTGATGCGGTGACGTTGAATCAAATTGTTCTCGATACGCCGCCGCCTGCGAAGTTGCCTTTAACGCTGGTTCTGGCTTTGCCGCGTCCGATTGCGCTGCGGCGGATGATTGCGGATATTGTGACGTTGGGTGTTGAACGTTTGATTTTGTTGAATAGTCGTCGTGTGGAAAAGAGCTATTGGCAGAGTCAGGTGTTTGATGAGTTGGAGCAATTGGTGTTGTTGGGGCTTGAGCAGGCGGGGGATACGATTCCGCCTGTGATAGAGTTGAAGCAGCGTTTTCGTCCGTTTGTGGAGGATGAGTTGCCAGCGCTGATTCAGGGCAAGACTGCGATTGTGGCGCATCCTTATGCGACGGAGGTTGCGCCGATTGGGTTGACGACGCCGACGGTGTTGGTGGTCGGTGCGGAAGGTGGTTTTATTCCGTTTGAGATTGAGTTGCTTGAAAAAAGTGGTTGTCAGTCGGTGACTTTGGGGCAAAGGATTTTGCGGACTGAAACGGCTGTGCCGTTGTTGATAGGGCGGTTAATGGGGTGAAAATAAAGAGCTGATAGCCTAACGTATAGTGATGTAATGTTTGGATCTATACTTTATAAAGTATTATTTTAATTATGAGAGCCGAGATGCCGAATAAAAATTTTCTTGAAGATTATTCATTGTATAGAAAGTTCCACGTTGACAGTTTGCCTCAGAGAGCTGATCAATTACTTGTTGTTCAGATAAATATGGAATGCTCTATTTGTAGATCACGACAGACCTTTGTGATGCGTAACTCCTATTTGGAGAATTTACCTTATAGTAATTACCCTCTTGAGGGGTTAGTTTTTCGACTGGTTTATCAGTGCCAACATTGTCAAGATTTTAAGCGTTTCTTCTTCATTAAAATTGATGAGAGGATGCAATGGATAATGAAAATTGGGCAATATCCAGCATGGGAAATTAAAGGTGATGCTAATATAGAGAGCTTACTTGGTCAGCATGCAGGATATTATAAAAAAGGTCTGGTTTGTGAATCCCAAGGATACGGTATTGGAGCATTCGGATATTACAGGAGAATTGTTGAAGAAATCATTGATGAACTCTTAGATGAAATTGAGGGCTTATTATCAAATCACGAATTGAAACAATATCAAGATGCTTTAGCGAAAACAAAAGAAACTACGGTCACTCAAGAAAAAATTGATTTAGTTAAAGATCTCTTGCCAGCTATTTTACAGCCAGATGGTATGAATCCTCTTGCA
This sequence comes from Aquirhabdus sp., assembly GCA_030150135.1. GTDB lineage: Bacteria > Pseudomonadota > Gammaproteobacteria > Pseudomonadales > Moraxellaceae > Aquirhabdus. The sequence continues at coordinate 1,733 of JASLGO010000103.1, read as the reverse complement.
GCATTGCACTCGACATTGAGTGAAGGATTACATGCGGAATCTGATGAGGAGTGTCTTGAATATTCAGAATCTTGTAGAGAGATATTGGTATTCTTAGTCAATCAAGTAGCCGCAAGCAAAGCAGCATCAAAGGGGTTTACTGAAAGTATGAGAAAACTTCTTGATAAGAAAGCTAGAAGATAAATCGGAATTTACAATTAGCCGATGCCATTGGTAGGGCTAATTGTAGAATTCTTTTCTATTTGTAGATGTTGTGGTTCTTCAGATATTTTAGGGTATCTAATCAGAAAATCCTCTTCTCATCCCTAGCATGCACTTCACCTAGCTTTCCAACTTCACGAACCACATTAAGCGCAATTTGTTCATACAAAATGGACGCCGCATCACCTGCCGCGACACTTGGATTACCAGTATCAGCATTGATACGAATTGAGCTATTCAATGGCAATTTACCCAGCAGCGGTACATGGTATTGCTCACCCAATTTCTCACCGCCGCCCGCACCAAAAATTTCGTCAATATGACCACATTCGCTACAGACATGCAGAGCCATATTTTCAATCACGCCGAGTACAGGGATGCTCACTTTATTAAATAACTCAATGCCTTTTTGTGCGTCTAACAGCGCAATGTGCTGTGGCGTTGTCACGATAACCGCACCAGACACAGGAATGCGCTGCGCGAGTGTCAGTTGAATATCACCCGTGCCTGGCGGCATATCAATTACCAAATAATCCAGTTCAGGCCAATTGGTTTGACCAAACAATTGCATCAATGCGCCAGTTGCTTTCGGGCCACGCCAGACAATCGGCGTATTGTCATCGCCCGTGAGATTGCCAATCGATAACACCGCCAAACCATGCGCAGAAAGCGGAACGAATTGATCATTTTCAATCAGTGGTGTTTTGCCTGCGATGCCAAGCATGGTTGGAATACTTGGGCCATAAATATCCGCATCGAGCATGCCGACTTTTGCGCCAGTTTTTTGCAAGGCGAGGGCAAGATTGACCGCAGTGGTCGATTTGCCCACACCGCCTTTACCTGATGCCACAACGATGATGTGGCGAATGCGCGGATGGGCTTTTAGCTCGGTTTGCTTTGGTGGCACTGGACGTGTCGGCGTCGATGTTGGTACTGGCGCGCTGGCATCGGTCACGATAGGCAGTTTATTTTCAGGGGGAATTGCAGGTTGTGCAGGTTTGGCATCACCAGAGATTTTTTGCTGGATGAGATGCAGATTCACTTCCTGAACGCCAATCGGTTCTAGAACATTTGCCAATTTGTCATGCAAGGCTTGAGGATCACCGTTGAAGCCGATTGGGAGTTTGATGTTTAAATTCAGAATTCGGTCATTCAACTCGATTTTGGTCGTCGCTGAGGCGACGGTTTGCGTTGATCCCTCAAACAATGTTGCGACCAACACATCGCGAATCAGCGCATCGGTAGGCTCGATGGTGCTTGATTCCGCAGGAGTATTGTCTTTTTGCGTTGCGGCGTCATCGCCAGAGGTTGAGGCAAAAAGATTTTTAATTTTGTCGAGCATGAGGGTTTCCTGAGAGCTTTTTGCGAAGCTGAAATGCGAGTGATCGACTTATATTTTATCAATTTGCGGCGACAATAGCACAGGCGATTCATGCTTAGTTTTGCTATATTACGCATATTGGTTATAAATATGAGTAAGTTTAAGTGTCTAAGTCTAGGTCAGATCGCAAAATCCTTGTCACCAGTGCATT
>JASLGO010000094.1 GCA_030150135.1 Aquirhabdus sp. | reverse complement strand
GTCAAATTATGCTTTGATCGAAGTGGGTCGTGCTTTAGCTGAGGCTAAAATTCCACTCGTTCCGCAAATTATGGTGGCTGGTGGCGGAACTGAAGGTCAGGGTAATGGGCAATCATTGGTTAATGTTTTATTGGCAAATCTAATTTCCAAAGATTTAGTTGCTAAAGATTTAAATCGAGATAAATCTCTAGTTCCAATTCAGCCGAATGATGGTGAGAAATAAAAAACATATTCTGAAGAGCTTGGTTTGTTGAGTTGTAATGTATTTGTTTTTAAAAAAGCCCTTATAGACTAAGGGCTTTTTTATATCAAATTTAGATAATAATGTGATCTATTTAACAGTATTTATTGTAATGGTAAGTTTTTAGCGTGTTTATTTAGATATACTTCAAGAAAAGTGATAAAAATAGATATAGTATTTAAACGTAGTCAAATAAATAATATTGAACGCATGAGTTTTTTAATAGAAATATTAATGAAGTTGATGTATAAAACTTGAAGTACAACAGTCGCCGTTGTTTAAAAAATTATCAGTTATATATTCACATTATTGATGGAATAGCATTATGAGTACCGATTTGAGTCATCTTTCTGTTGCAGAGCTTAAACGTGTGATTAGCGAAGCAGAAAGTTTAGTAGAGACTAAATATGTTGATGCAATTAAAGAGGGTTATGCCCAAATTGAAAAAATTGCACGTGAACTGAATATGACTTTAGAAGAGTTAATTACTGCTGGACGAGCACGCGCGGGTCGTAACCATTCTACGACGCGTAAACCTGTCGAAGCACGTTATCGTAATCCAGATAATACCAGTGAAACATGGACTGGTCGCGGTAAGCCTCCACGCTGGTTGGCTGCCAAAATGGCAACAGGTGCTAAAAAAGAAGATTTTCTAATCTGATAGTTATAAATCAATATCGTTCAAAGATGTGATTGGTTGCGAATAAAACACTCGAATTCTTCGGGTGTTTTTTTATGCATTTGTGAATGAAAGTCTTTTTTGATGTTGTAATTTAGTGTAATGGATAGATAGATCGATAGAAGAATGTGATTTAGGGATTCTGTTTGTCATGATTATTGCGCATAATCGAGGGTCAGGATGATTTTATTTTGGGTGAGTGGTTTGTGAGCCGAGTTGTGCCGTTGAATAAAAAAAACAGACCGAGTGGATATTGGTGGGCTTTCGCATCAGTAATACTGCTGTCATTTATCATGTTGCAGTTACCTGCAGCGTGGGTTATTGCGCGCGTAATGCCTAATAATCCCTATCTGGATAATGTGAGTGGCAATTTGTGGCATGGGCAGGGTGATTGGCATTACAAGGATGCACAAGGCGTGATCTCGTGGCAGACACGTCCTTGGATGTTATTGTTTTTTAGAGTCAGTGCCAATGTCACTTTGAAAACAGGCGATACACAGTTGCAAGCCATTGTTGCGCGTAGTCCCAATCATTGGCATATCGATTCACTCAATGGCAACATTCAGCCAGAAACTTTACAAGCACTGATTCCTTGGCAGTGGCCGAGTAGCCCAATCATTGTGAAAAATCTTTCGATTGATCAGTATGCCAGTGGTGCATTTTCTTCAGTTGACGGTCAGTTGAGTTGGGGCGGCGGTTTGCTTGGTTATCCTTATGAAGGTCGTGTTGAGCGTGCAACCCTACCGCCGTTGCTCGGTGGACTTTCTTTAGATCGTGATCGAGTACATTTCGCACTGACCAATGGACAAAAAGAGCGTATGGGTGATTTTTATCTTTCAGGTCAAAGTGCTACACAAAAAGATATGATGTTAGATGTGCAATTGACCCAGCGGCTACTTTTAAACGTGGCTGGCTATCATGGGCAAGCCGGATTAGATACGGCGGTCATTGCTGTGCGTCAGCCACTCAGTAGTTTGGGGGCGATGTAAATGGCTAGTCGTTTGAAAAAAATTCGTCCTTCGACTTTTTCGTGGTCCTCTTTAGATTCTGTTGCACCGTGGCTATTGTTTGTTGGTGTGATTTGGTTATGTTGGCAGCTTGCAAGCATGTTCTGGCTGTTTGTGAATCCACCGACAGCACCACAAGCACGTACAGTGATGTTGGGTGGTGCTGTGACGAATAATGTGCCAAATATTATTGGGTTCAGATTGTTTGCGGAACATGGTTCAGCCAGCGGAAATTCACAGCCTGATGTGCCCATGCAGTTAGAAGGTGTTTTTGTTGCGCAACCAGATAGTCTTTCTGCGGCAGTGATCAATGTCAAAAATGCGTCTACGCGTTATCGAGTTGGACAAAGAATCGAAGGGACAAACTATCAACTTGCGAGTGTAAGTTGGAATCAAGTGTCACTACAACGTGATGATGGTACGATGCAAACTCTGAAGTTTGGTGATAGTAATACTTCAGCTTCAAACGCAATGATTGCCCCTAATCCCGCTTTTCAACCACAAAATCCAAATCAGCAGGCACAAAATGCTTTGGATGATGCCATTCGTCAGATGAAAACAAATCCAAATGCTTATTTGAGTCAGATGGGTTTGGCAATGACAGGACGAGGCGGACATGGTTATGAAGTCACGAATAGTGCTCCTGCAAATGTGCGTAATCAGATGGGATTGCGTGCTGGAGATCGGGTGATTTCAATCAATGGACAACCCGTTGGAAACCCTGCCAATGACGCACAATTGTTGCAACAAGTGCAGCAAAGTCATAGCGCCCAAGTCCAAATTCAACGTGGCGATCAAACATTAACCATACAGCAGAACTTTTAAAGTTCGTTGCCTAAGATATTACTGAGTTTCAGAAGATTAAAATGACGAAGTCAAAGATACCACAAGCCAGACCACAACCACGATTAATGCCAATGGATTTGCAGGATATGATGCCAAAGATCAATACAACTCGTCGTTCTACACGCTGGGTTGCGCTGCCGTTACTCACCATGTTAGCGCTTCCTGCATTTGCGCAGACTTGGAAGATTAATTTGATGAATGCAGATATCAACGCATTCGTGTCTGAAGTTGCGGATATTACGGGTAAGAATTTTGCGGTTGATCCACGAGTGAAAGGTAATGTGACTGTTATTTCCAATAAAGCCTTGAATCGTGATCAGGTTTATGACTTGTTTCAAGGTGTCTTGAATGTCAATGGTGTGGTTGCGATTCCATCTGGGAATACGATTAAGTTGGTTCCAGATGTCAATGCTAAACAATCAGGCGTCCCTTTTGATTTCCGTAATAAAGCGCGTGGTGATGGTGTTGTGACTCGGGTGATCTGGCTCGATAACACTAATCCAAATGATTTGGTGCCTGCGATACGTCCGTTGATGTCGCAGTTTGCGCACTTGGCTGCGGTTCCTGGCACTAATGCGCTGATCGTGTCAGATCGTGCGGGTAGTATTGAACAATTGGCTGGGTTGGTTCGTTCTTTGGATGGAGGTGCGGATGACAAGCTGGAAGTCATTTCTCTGAAAGAAACCAATGTTGATGATTTGATTACTCAGATTGATGCGTTAACTGCAACTTCTGTGACTAAGGATGTGCGTGGTTCGAGATTACGGATTATTGCGGACAGTCGCAATAATCGACTGTTAGTCAAAGGTGATGATAGGGCGCGTCAACGAATCAAAACACTTGTTAGCCAACTTGATGTTCCTCCGCGCGATATTTTGGGAGGAATGCATGTATTCCATCTCAAAAATGCAAGTGCAAAATCTATGGCAACGATGTTGCAAGGATTGATTTCGGGAGGTGGAAGTTCTAAGTCGAATGGTTATTCTGCGAGCAGCAGTACACCTTCAACGAGTATGCCAAGCGATACAAGTTCAAGTAATACAACAAATTCAAGCTCAAATAGTACATCAACGAGTAGTAGCAGTAGTACGCCGACAGTTTTTTCTGCGAATGGTGTGAGTATCATTGCCAACGAAGAGTTAAATGCAGTTGTGGTCAAAGCTGATCCGACGATGATGCGTGAGATTGGAAGTACGATTGAGCAATTGGATGTGCGTCGTGCGCAAGTTTTGATTCAGGCAGCCATTGTTGAAGTCTCTGGAAGTAATGTTGAGCAACTTGGTGTGCAGTGGGCGTTAGGCAATCTAACGAGCGGTGTTGGGTTGATTAACTTTAGTAATGCAGGCGCTAGTGTTGCAAATATTGCAAGTGCTGTCGCATCGAAAAGCTATAGCTCAATTAGTGCGCCAGATGGTGCATTACTCGCTTTAGGTAAAAGCTCGACAAATAGCGCAGGTCAAACCTCATTCTATGGTGCCCTAATTAATGCGTTGAATACTACGAGTGGTGCAAATCTGATTTCTGTACCTTCGGTGATGGCACTAGATAATGTAAAAGCAGAAATGATTGTGGGTCAGAATGTGCCATTTATTACAGGATCTACCGCAACAACTGCTTCGGTTGGAGGGACAACAACCCCATTCACAACGGTTGAACGTAAGGATGTGGGTGTGACACTTAAAGTCACGCCACACATTGGTGAGGGTGGTACATTGCGTTTGGAAATTGAGCAAGAAGTCTCTGCGATCGTTCCCACGAGTAGCTTGACTGCAACGACATCAGATGTTGTGACCAGTAAGCGTTCGGTTAAAACCACAGTCCTTGCGGATAACGGACAAACGATTGTGTTGGGTGGGATGATGCAGGACGATAATACACAATCTGTGAACGCTGTACCTGGCTTAGGTAGCATTCCTTTGTTAGGTGCACTCTTCCGCTCTAAAGCAAATTCTTATAGCAAAAATAACTTATTGATTTTCTTGCAGCCGACAATCTTACGTGATGGAAATAATGCAGATAGCTTGAGTCAAGAGCGATATGATCAGATTCGAGTTCTACAGCTAGAGCTTGATCCGAAGGGTGGTTTTAGTCGATTGCCGTTAGATGTGAATCAGGTGTATACACAGGCTGCTGTTGGCGTGAATCCTGTCCTCACTTCTGCGTTGAAGTCGAATTTGAATAAGCACAAAGCATCAACGCAACAACCTGCAGATGTTGAAACGCCTGTTGCGATAGCACCCAAAGGAAACAATTAATCAACCTAATGCAACGCCATTTGCACAAGCCGCGACTTTGGCGGCTTGACGCGGCTGTTGTGAAGTGAGATCTTCTATAAAAAAGGAGTATCCAATGTCACAAGCTATCAGCACTAAAAAAGGTGTTTCACTTGCTCATTTTGAGCATATCCAAGCTGTATTTTTTGATTTAGATGGAACTTTGGTTGATTCGGCGGCAGATATTATGCGTGCTGTAAATTTTGCACTTTATGATATCGGCGTTGATCCTGTCACTAATGCACAAGTGCGGTTATGGGTGGGGCGTGGTGCAAGTCGTTTGATTCAGTGTGTTCGCGAGTGTCGTGGAATTGCACAAGAGCGACATGATGAGTTACTGACTTCGTTCTTGAAGCATTATCAAGATGAGGTCTGTGTGGATAGCACAGTTTATGCTGGTGTGCGAGAGTTTTTGGATTGGTGTCATAAAAATAAACTACATGTCGCCTGTATTACCAATAAACCCTATGCGTCGACCTTAAAGCTGTTGAAAGCTTTAAATCTCTTGGGTGATTTTTCATTAATTTTGGGTGGTGATAGTCTCGAACATCGCAAGCCACATCCTGCACCAATTCTACATGCCTTGTCGCATTTTGGAGTTCAAGCAAACCATGCGGTGATGATTGGTGATTCTCGCAATGATATCGAGTCTGCACATGCAGCTTCTGTGCCCTGTATTGCGGTGCGCTACGGCTATAATCACGGTGAACCTATCGCATACTGTGAGCCTGATCTGGTGCTTGATTCATTAGCTGAATTATTATAAATTAACGAACGGCTCTGATTTGATTTAGTGCCGTTTTCCTTATTTTTGTTATAGAGAACATCATGACTTATCCAACAGGCGGGTTGCGCTGGCGTCGCTAATTGCAAGTTTCACCATGCGGTGATGCTTTTTGTTTGCGCGATTTGTACCAAGCGTATCTAAGATTTCCTGATTTGAGATGAGTAAATAAAATGATGAACCTTTCTGAGTTTGAACGGTTGGTGGCTGTTGGCTATCGCCATATTCCTGTATTTCGTCAACGCCTGGCTGATACTGATACGCCTGTATCAGTGTTTGCTCGCCTACGTGCTAATGGTTCTGATGGTGCGCGTTATTTGTTTGAATCAGTTCAAGGCGGTGAACGCTGGGGCCGTTATTCCATCATTGGTTTAGGTTCTGGAACTATATTGCAATATCGTCAAGGCGAAATGCGTGTTCAGCATCCAAATGCGACAGTCGAGATCATCGCTTGTGCTGATCCATTTGAGTTTATTCGTGAATTCCAAAAGAATTTTATAACGCCACCTGTCTCGGAAACACCTGCACTACCTAATTTCACCGGTGGTTTAGTGGGTTATTTTGCTTATGATTCGGTGCGTTATATTGAACATAAGTTAAAGAATATTCCTGAAGCTGACCCAATCAATTTACCTGATATCTGGTTAATGGTTTCTGATACCGTCATTGTGTTCGATAGTTTGCGCGATACGCTGTCACTGATTACCCACGCCGATAGCCAAGAGCCAGATGCTTATCAACGTGCTATTGCACGCTTGGATGCGCTGGAGCAACAGCTTGCTGCGCCATTAAATTTGGTGGCCAAGCCGCATACTGCGCCTGTATTTACATCGCATACGGGTGATCAGAAATTTATGTCTGATGTCCAGCGTATT
>JASLGO010000059.1 GCA_030150135.1 Aquirhabdus sp. | reverse complement strand
AACTGATCATGAATGCTTATTTTCGTATTTTAGGTTCAAGCCAACCTGCATTACCTGTTTTGCAATCAAATAACCTTTTTGCACTAGGGCGTGAAATTCGCATATTGCATGAGGGTGAAGAATACCGTTTACGCTTAACCCGCAACAATCGCTTAATCCTGACTAAATAAAAGCGCTTTGTCAGGATTCATACTATAAAATTCTTAAGGCAATACTTTATGCAGCTCCAACGGGCATTGTTGTCCGTCTGCTGTGGCACAAAATTTGATATGGGATGGGCTAATCCATTTCACATATTCTTGCTGAACTTCACCCGTCTGATTAATTTGATTACCAGAACAGTCCATATCGTTACTATCGTATAAAATTCCTAAAGTAAGCTGTGGCGCAGTTGTTGCCATGGCTTCCATTTCAGGCAATTGATAGACATATTTCCCCCAACTCCACTCGCCTGCACTTTTGACAATAAACTCGCCGTTTTCTTTAAAGTTGTAATATTCGATACAACTGACATTTGGAATTGTCATACCCCAAAGTCCCGCGATGAGTGGGCGATTAACCACCTCAACCTCATTCTTAGGTGGAGTTTTAGCAAAAGGAAGACTTGCCAAATCAGTTGAAGACGATGATGTTTGAAGCTCATCATCTGCATGAGCTGATACATTCAGAACCACACTGCCTGAAGCGATCATCGCAATCAGTGCAAAACGAAAACTTGCTGATGCTAATACAAAACGATGTGTCATCAGTTGATTTATCCATAATCTATTCAAGAAATACAATCGCATGTTATGTAACATCACCATAATTTAAATAATGTGGACTAAATGAAACGCCTCAGCAATCGTGCCGTGTCATCCCCCTACTCGTCAAGGTAATTTTGTTGGTGACATGTGTGTATGTTTTTGGCTTACCAACGCTTTTTGCGAAATAAATTTCACAAACAATAGTCCTGACAGTACCACGCCAGCAGCGATCATAAAAATTGAACGCCCACCCACTATATCCCAAATCTGTCCTGCTAAAATTGAACCGATGGCAACCCCTAAACCCCACAACATACTATATAAAGCTTGCGCACGGCCTTGTTGATCAGGATGAAACTCTCTAAAAATAAGCCGCATTGCAATCGATTGAAATAGTGCAAAACTTAAGGCATGGACGCACTGTGCCAGCACTTGAATACCCCAAATATTCGGAAATAAACCAACAAGCATCCATCGCAAAGATGTCGCAATAATGCAGGCAATGATGAGAGATCGTTCATCAAATCGTGCAAGCAACTTGGAACTTTGAGTAAACATCAGAACTTCAGCAAAAACACCGACCGACCAGAGCAAGCCAATACTGAGCGTGCTATAACCAAAACCTAGCAAATAGTTAGAATAAAAGCTGTAGAACGGCGCATGCGACAGTAATAGGAAAAAATGAATACTAAAGAATGCCCAAACCGCAGGCTTCTTGAGAATGGGCCATAAAGGCGACGCTTTAGTTTCACGCGCTTTTGTTTGCGGTGGTTCTGCGATTAGAAAAGCATTGATCACCGCAATCAATGCAAGCAGTATCATGATCATCGGCAATGTCGTAATTAAACTCCATTTAAACCAAAGCCCTAATCCTGCAACCGCGGCAATAAATCCCAGTGAACCCCATAGCCGAACAATTCCATATTGATCACGTTGCGAGCCTAGATAAAACAACGTCACCGCTTCAAATTGTGCAAGCACCGCATTCTGAAAAAAACTATAGAAAAACAAAACCAGCACGAGCCAAGACATCGTATGAGGTACAAATAGAATAGCAACCCAAGCCACTAATTCCGCTGTAATTCCCAAACGAACCCAGCGCATGCGTAACCCAGAGCGATCTGCCAACTGCCCCCATACACTTGGTGCAATAATGCGTGAAATCACGGTCACTGCCGCAAGCCAACCGATTTGCTCTTTATGAAATCCACGCCCTTCCAGATACAAGCTCCAGTAAGGCATGAATGCACCAACCACCGCGAAATAAAAAAAATAGAAGCCCGACAAGCGGGCTTTAGTGAAAAATGAAGGAATCGACGTAGAGGACATTACTTCTCAATCGCAGCCATCGGTGCAATCACATCCGCATTCTGCGCACGATGACGCAAGAAATGATCCATCAGCACAATCGCGAGCATCGCTTCCGCAATCGGTGTGGCGCGCACACCGACACAAGGATCATGACGACCTTTGGTGATCACCTCGATTTGCTCACCGGCCAGATTAACGCTTTGACCTGGCGTGGTGATACTTGCTGTTGGTTTTAGTGCAATCGAGACACGGATTTGCTGACCACTAGAAATTCCGCCCAGAATCCCACCCGCATGATTCGCTTTAAAACCATTTGGCGTCATTTCATCACGGGTTTCGTGACCAAACTGTCCTGCCACGGCAAAGCCATCACCGATTTCAACACCTTTTACCGCATTGATACTCATCATGGCATGAGCAATATCGGCATCCAAACGATCAAATACAGGTTCACCCCAACCAACTGGTACATGATCAGCAATGATTTCCAAACGTGCGCCACAGCTTGTGCCCTGACGACGCAAATCTGTCACCAATGTCTCAAAACGTGGAATCGCTTCGGCATCACCACAGAAAAATGGATTCTGATTCACAATGGACCAATCCAGATTATGAGCTAGCTCATTGCCAATCTGAGTCACATGACCACGAATCAAAACGCCAAACTTCTCTGCCAAATATTTCTTCGCAATAGCACCCGCAGCAACACGCATTGCCGTTTCACGCGCACTTGAACGACCACCGCCACGATAATCGCGGAAACCATATTTCATCGTATAGGTATAATCCGCATGACCCGGACGGAAAGTTTCAGCAATATTGCCGTAGTCTTTTGATTTTTGATCCGTATTAGCAATATACAAACCAATTGGCGTACCTGTGGTTTTACCTTCAAATACACCAGAAATAATCTTGACCAAATCTTCTTCTTTACGCTGCGTCGCAAAACTCGAAGTTCCAGGCTTACGACGATCTAAGTCAATCTGAAGATCTTCTTCTTTTAACGCCAACCCTGGAGGGACGCCATCGACAATCGCCATCAAGCCTACGCCATGCGATTCGCCACATGTCGTCACTCGGAATAATTGCCCAACGCTATTACCTGCCATTCTTTTTACTCAACCATTTTAATTCAACAATAAAGCTACATCCCCTTGACATAGGTATCATTTTACAGATGCTTTCAAATCTCCCCTTACCCCTCTTTTTCTAAAGAGGGGGAAAAGCTCCTTCCTTTAGAAAAGGAAGGCTGGGATGGATTTGACAAGCATACGATAAATAAACCTCAGAAGAGGTGTACATACTCATGCCTTCAAGGGAAAGACTTCAAATCAAAAAACACTTACTCACTCAACGCCAGCGCCGCCACAAACTGCGCGTGGTATTGATGACACTCACTCGCCGTCAGCGCAAATACACCTGATCCACCATGAACAAAATGCAACCAATGGAACGGCACTTTCGGAAAGAGTTGGCGCAGCGCCCATTCACTATTACCGACTTCAACCACCAGCAAACCGCGTGATGACAGATATTCTGTTGATTTCACAAGAATCTGTTTCACGATATCTAAACCATCACGACCTGCTGCCAACGCCATTTCTGGCTCATGTAAGAACTCTTGCGGCAAATCAGCCATATCAGATGCATCCACATACGGAGGATTCGAAACGATCAAATCGTATTGCTGCTGCGGTGGAATTTTCTCAAATAAATTCGATTGAATCAGTGACACTTGATTATCTTTTTGATGATGTTCGACGTTGATCGACGCCACTTCCAATGCATCGCGCGACAAATCTGCACCGTCTACTTGCGCATCTTCAAACGCATACGCACACGCAATCGCAATACAACCAGAACCTGTACACAAATCCAAAATACGCTCTGGTACAAATGCTGAATCCACCACAGGCGGCAAACGATTCACACCATCCACTAAACCACTGACACCATCAGTCAATACAGGCGCAAAACGATTGTTAATCAATTCTGCAATTGGCGAACGTGGAATTAAGACACGCTCATCGACGTAATACGGCTGATTACAGAAATACGCAACGTTCAGCAAATAGCCCAACGGGATACGATCATTAATACGCTTTGCCAATAATTCGACGATTTTTTCTTTTTCAGATGGCAATAAACGACTATCCAAAATCTGCTCATCAGCGGACCAGTCTAAAGACAACGTTTGCAACACCAACGCTGAACTTTCGGCAAAAAAGTCCTCTGTACCCTGTCCTAAATGCACTTCCGAAGCACGTAAGGCGGTCACGCCAAAACGGATAAAATCACGAATCGTATGTAAATGTGCAACCGCTTCATCTAATACATCACGTTCAATCGTGAGTGCGTCCATACCATGTTCCTCTAAAATCGGTGCTCATTAAAGAATACGAAATCAGCTCAATTTCGTTAAAAAAATCTGAGCGAAAAAATATGCGCGAGATTGTAACGCGAAACGCCGTCAAAGCGGCGCGATTTTAATGCCGTACTTCATGAACATTCTCAAAAATACGGCGCTCTTATATTCACAACGCTAACCAGTTTGATCAGATAAACAGACTAGCCGCTGCGATTCATAACTTTTTTGAATCGCCAATGCCTCATCATGGTTATTGGCATATGCAAGCGCAATAAAATCGCCCTCAGGTTTACCCAATTTGAAAATTCGGCGATTACGCTGCAAACGTTCTGCGAGAGTTTCAATATGAAACTGTTTGCGATGTGGACTCCATAAGACCACGTAAGAATCTTGAGTAATAGTGAATTGATCCATTGGCATAAAACACTCCTTGTGTACTGTAAAAAAACAGCCATGGCAACGATGCAATCATCTCTACTTTTAGATCAAAAACTCCAGAAAGGCAATACTTTAAATGTGCTAAATCAGTCTCTTTTATCCCTACATCTAAAATACTGCGACATCAAAATCAACGACTCACTGGCACATTTCCAGAATGACGACGCTGTTGATATAACGCCGTATGTAAATCCGTATTTGACTTATAACCACGATAAAAAGTTTCAGCTATCCAATTAATTAAAGGATCACTCATGCCATTGAGAAATGCGTAATTCATATTATCTGCGCGATGATGCTGCATGTGATGTTTTTTAGGAAGTAAGATCCAGAAGCGCTGCAATAAGCGAACAATTCGACCATTACGGTTATGACACAGATAATGTGACACTTCCGCGATCGACGAAAATACAGCGAAATATGCGCCAATACAAAGCATTAATGGCGGAACAACATGCCAGAAAAACAAACATGCCAAGAATAATAAGAAAAAAACCAACCACAGCTTATAACCCGACTCATCAATATAAACCTGTAATAACGGTTTATCGGTATAACGCGGAATATCATGATGAAGGTGAAACGACGCAACAAATGGCCCCACTATGGATGAATAGTCATCGTTATGATCCATAAATAAATGAACGAGACCATTTACAAAATCAGCCAAAACATAAGCTACAAACAGCGCAAAAATCTGCCAACCCAACCCGACATTCAATCGAATGGCTAAAACCATCAGGACGAGTTGTAGAGAAACATTAAACCAAGAAACAATTTTATTGATCAACTGATACGAACTGCGCTCTTCATATCGCTGCATCGCGGCAACAAATTGAAGTTGCTTGGTGTTCCACTCGGTTTGCGACATGATCGAAATAACCTTAGTTCAAAATAACTTTTTCAAGTTTAATCGAGCTTAGTTTACTCCAATATTTCATAATCAGAATTGACTGAACTGTCTATCAATCCTGCTCATGCAGCAACATCATTATCTGATAGAATTTATATTGGGAATAGGATCTATAAATGAGTATGAAAAATCATAACGATGCTCATATTTTTTCGTTATCAACTCTAAGTCTATACGAAAAAATCGGCTATACTATTCCGCTTTTAATTTAACTTAATTTTACGCATTTAATTCAAGGAGTCTCACCCATGACAGCCAAGCCGCAAATCCGCACTGCCGCTGACATTCGTGAAGACTTTTTGCGCT
>JASLGO010000007.1 GCA_030150135.1 Aquirhabdus sp. | reverse complement strand
GGACCCAGTAAAGCAAATATTTCACCGCGACGAATATCTAAATCAATACCCTTCAACGCTTGAAAACCAGATGCATAGGTCTTGGTCAGACCCTTGATTGAAATGATATTCTCCACTACGACTCCTCTGTAATGCCTAAAGTTTTAATGTCTTCGTGTTTAAAGTTTGGATTTTAGTTTTCTGAACAAACTTGTCCGTTGCGCAAAATCCAATGCATCTGGCATCAAACGTTTACCCGCATAAAGTGCCCACGCTTCAGGGCTCACGGGCACAACCGCTCGATTATGAATAATCGCACTGACAATCGCATTAGCAACATGCTCAGGGCCGTAATTTCGCTTGCGGTATAGTTCAACGACTTTATCCTGTGCGTTTGAGATTTCACCATGTGCACGCATTGTTTTGACAATATTTGTATTAATCACACCGGGGCAGATTGCACTGACACCGACATGATGAGCCGCGAGTTCGATGCGTAATGACTCAGAAAGCCCCATAACTGCATGTTTCGTTGCAGAGTATGCAGACATTTCTGGTGCAGCATAAAAGCCCGCAGCTGATGCGATATTGATAATATGGCCAGAGCCACGCTCGGTCATTTGTTGCCCAAACGCTTTGCAGCCATGCACTACACCCATGAAGTTGATACCAATTAGCCATTGCCAGTCTTCTATAGGCGTATCGAGAAATCTGCCTGCGCTTGCTACACCCGCATTATTCACCAAAATATCTAGTGCACCGTGTTGCTTGTGAACACGATCCGCAAGATCTTGCATTGCTTGCCAGTCTGAAACATCAGCAATTTCGAGCGTTGCAATATCAGCTTTTTTGGCTAAGAGTAATTTGGTTTCTTCAAGCGTGGCGCGATTTAGGTCACAAAGAATCAGTTTTGCACCAAGACTCGCAAATTTCAGTGCGGTTGCCCGCCCAATCCCCGAACCTGCACCCGTAATCAACGCCAGCTTATTCTGAAAAAAACGATCGGCTTGATTTGACATAGCAATCCTTGATTAATATTTAGTGCTGTTGATCACTTAATGCTATATTGCGCGCCCTGCGCATAGCGGTCTTAATTTTATAACGCTTCGTTGAATCTGATCTTCGCGTCTTCACTTCACAGGATCGATTCAGTATGCAGTGTAAGCTCTATTCACGTATAACTCGACATAAATAGCCACGATTACCATGAAGTTTATTATTAAATTATTTCCAGAAATCACGATCAAAAGCAGATCTGTGCGAATTCGTTTTATTAAGATTCTGACTGGAAATATTCGCAATACCCTCAAAAACGACTTTGGCAAAATAGCGATTGTACGTCATTGGGACTATATCGAAGTTCGTGCTAAGGATAAAAGTCAGACTGATCAAGTGCGTGATGCACTAACTCGAATTCCTGGGATTCATTTTATTTTAGAAGTCGATGATCGACCATATACCGATCTGCACAATATTTTTGAACAAACGCTCGATATGTACCGTGACAAATTGGAAGGCAAAACCTTTTGTGTCCGAGTGGAAACGTCGTGGTGAGCATGATTTCACCTCTATGGATGTACAGCGCTATGTTGGCGGTGCTTTAAAACAACATTTTCAAACAGCCACAGTCAAGCTGTCCAACCCACAAGTGACCGTGCATTTAGAGATCGAAGATGATCGCTTGCTCCTGATTAAGGGACGTTATGAAGGTCTAGGCGGCTATCCAATCAGCACTCAGGAAGATGTGTTGTCCCTGATTTCTGGCGGCTTTGACTCAGGTGTTTCGAGTTATATGCTTATGCGCCGTGGTTGCCGTGTTCATTACTGCTTCTTTAATCTCGGTGGTTCAGCGCATGAAATCGGTGTCAAACAAGTCGCTCATTATCTGTGGAATCGTTTTGGTCGCTCACATCATGTCTATTTAGTGACTATTGATTTTGCACCTGTGATCGGTGAAATTCTTGAAAAAGTAGACGATGGTCAGATGGGGGTTGTTCTGAAACGAATGATGATCAGAGCTGCGTCTAAAATCACCGAACGTCATGATATTCAAGCATTAGTGACTGGCGAAGCTTTAAGGCAAGTTTCGAGTCAGACCTTGACCAATCTGCGTTTGATCGACGGCGTGACGGATACACTGATCTTACGTCCACTGATTGCACACGATAAAGATCACATCATCGACATTGCTCGTGAAATTGGTACCGAAGATTTTGCCAAGACCATGCCTGAATACTGTGGTGTGATTTCCAAAAGCCCCACTGTCAAGGCGGTGAAATCAAAGATCGAAGCTGAAGAGGCAAATTTTGATTTTGAGATTCTTGAGCGTGTTGTCGCTGAATCAAAAAGTATGGACATCCGTAAAATTGCCCAGCAGACAAGCGACCAAGTCATTGAAGTTGAAACTGTTGCAGTACTGAACGGCGACGAAATTGTGCTGGATATTCGCTCAAACGATGAACAAGACGATAAACCGCTGATCATTGAAGGTTTTGAGGTGAAAGGTTTGCCGTTTTACAAACTTTCCACCCAGTTTGGATCACTTGATCAAAGTCGCAGCTACTTACTGTACTGTGAGCGCGGCGTCATGAGTCGCTTGCAAGCCTTATACCTCAAGGAACAAGGCTACAGTAACGTCAAAGTGTATCGAGTATAATCGATACACTGATTTCTTAGTGAGTATTAGGAAATCACTACTAATTCATTTCCCATCACTTGAAGTCATCATGTGCTACACGAATCAATAATTTACCGAAATTTTTACCTTCAAGTAAACCAATGAATGCTTGGGGCGCTTTTTCTAATCCATCGACAACATCTTCACGAAATTTAATCATGCCTGCGTTGAGCCACGTACTCATTTGTGCAAGGAATTCGTTATATCGAGAACCATAATCATCAAAAATAATAAAACCTTGCATTTTTATACGCTTGGTAAGCAAAGTTCGTGGCAATAATCCAGAACGATCTGGTCCCGTTTTTGCGCCAGTATCGTTGTAGTTGGCAATTAAACCGCATAGTGGCACACGAGCACGAACATTGAGTAAGGGTAAAACAGCATCGAATACTGCCCCGCCTACATTTTCAAAATAAACATCGATTCCTTTTGGGCAAGCAGCTTTCAGTTGCTTTGCAAAATCAGGGCTATAGTGATCAATACAATCATCAAAGCCCAATTCGTCAATGACATATCGACACTTCTCTGCTCCACCAGCAACGCCAACCGCGCGACAGCCTTTTATTTTCGCAATTTGCCCAACGACAGAGCCTACTGCACCACTTGCAGCAGCAACTACGACCGTTTCATCTGGCTGAGGGTTTCCAATATCGAGCAGCCCCATATATGCAGTAAAACCAGGCATTCCCAAAACGCCCAATGCAAGTGAAGGCTGTGGCATGGAAGGATGCAATTTAAACAGTCCAGCACCATCGACTACAGCAAATTTCTGCCAACCACCAGATCCAAGCACGAGATCACCAACTTGATATGAGGCATGTCGAGACTCAATAACTCGGGACACTGTTCCGCCGACCATCACACCACCGACTTCAACTGGGGCTGCATATGATGGCGCATCACTCATTCGACCACGCATATAAGGGTCAAGTGAGAGATAAAGTGTTTTCAGTAAGACTTGCCCTTCAGACAAATCAGAAATCGGCGTTTCAACGATTGAAAAATTTTCAGGTTTAGGTGCGCCCACTGGACGTGATACAAGCAGGACTTGTTGGTTGGTCGTAGTGATCTGAGACATAAAAATATTCCTTTTTTTAAATCATCATTGCATATCGTATTTTTTGCAGTTCACCATCATTATGGGTTGCGTTTTTTAATCTTTTTACTTGTTCTAGTAAGCATTCTTTTAAGCAAGACTTCAAGCGAATAGCGGTTATTATTAGCAATAAATATGTAAAGTGGAGTGAAGTATATACTCTAATATTCTTATTATATTTAATGTCTTAGTAAGTTAAGCATTAACTAAAATGCTATACCTTACTAAGACAATCTAAATTATTGACTAGTCATCACTCGACGCAGCGTTAAACATTTTTCTCCTGATTCACTTGTGCACATTTCAACAGTCTTTTTGAGTTCATTAAAGTGAAGATACGTTGTACTGACATCTCCATGCGGCGTAATCTGACCAGAGCAGTCTTTTAGACCATTAGTATTGGCGACGCGATCAACTAATTTATAAAAACCCTTCTCATTCGGTGTTGAAGAAAGCGTGTAAAAACTAGAAGCCACCTCCGCTCCACTCGTCACTAATGTACTGTAATTATTCACAACATAATAAGTTTCAGTACAATGATTCGGCAAATCAAGTTTCCACGTTCCCACAAATAAATTTGGTTTTGGTGTAAATTGCGCTTTATCTAATGGTTTAACTGTATTGGCTTCAGTGGCTGCATTTTTACGCTTATCTGCGGCCTCTTTGATCATATCGATCATTGTGCCTTTGATACTTTCAGATAAAGGAATGGTATTAGATGCTGATGGAACAAAGTGTATTTGTGCTGATCCATAATCGCTATAGCTTGTTGTCGTATTAAATCCAATTTTAAATTTTTGTGCTGACTGATCTTTATCATTCATTTCTAAGACCGCATCGGTATTACTTTGCAGCAAACGTCCAGCTTTATCCAATAAATAAACTTTGTTAAATACACCATTGAATTTGAATGGAAAAGGCTTGCTATCAGGTAGTCCGTAAGTTGTTCCCAATGCCGACATCATATTAATAAAACCATCGACCGCAGCATCACTGCTATCTTTAGTGGCGCTGGTATTGTCATTCACAGGTTTAGGCTTAATCGAAGCTAAAAATTCAGATCGATGGGCATCAAATACACTTCGATTAATATTCATGGCATCGTCACACGTTGAGGTTAATTCAACCTTACGCACACCACCCAGTGCAAGATCGTCAGAATTCAGTGGTAAATCTCGGAACATTCGCGGATCAAACTTTCGTGAACTATCTAAAGCAACATGCTGAGACCAATAAAATAAATTTTTGAAATCAATGCGCTTTGTAATGGGTTCAATACTGAATTGACTGTATTTTCCTTCACTATTTGTATTCACAATAAATGGTGATAATGCAGACAAATCAATATAACCCTGAGATTGAGGAATATCAAACATCATTGGAACGCGCATAAATGCGCCTGCATTCACAGCTTTATAAGTCATGGCGGGAGTGATTTCAAAACGCTGATGTTGCAGATCAATAACACCATCCATAGAAAATTCATTGCGTTTAGTAAAAGTTTCAAACCAAGTTGAAAATTGTTTTGCTGCCAATAATTTATCGCTAGCAGGCGATGTTTTATTTGAAGGTAGAGTTTCAGGAAAGTGAATCTCTTTAAATTGTACCGTAGTACGTACATGATAATTGGGCTGCTTATAAAGTTCAGCCAGCCCCTGAGTCACAGCATCATTGGCTGGAAGCATTGAAAGATGTGGTGTCGTAGCACAACCACTCATCCCCGTTAAGACTATAATGCCGCTACATAACCACATAGATTTACGCATATTTTTCTTGATTCCATTCTTCGTTGTCATCATTACAGATTGTATCAGGTCAAAAATACCAATCAATGGCATTAATTTACTGATAAATCGATAAAAAAATCCTGATAGATAATATTGTGGGCTATTTTTAACATGCGAATAATTTAGATGTAAACTCATTGCGAGATATACTTGATAGAAAATACGATACAGTGGAATTTTAAAAATTGTTTGATAAAAAGAATGTTTTGTTCATTTGCAGTAAAAATCAATGGCGAAGTCCAACAGCAGAACAGATTTGGCGTAAACATCCAGCATTAAACGTTCGTTCCGCAGGCACAAGCTCAAATGCAAGGCATTCCATTTCTATCAATGACGTTGAATGGGCTCATGTTATTTTTGTTATGGAAGAAAAACATAAGGTACAAATCACCAATAAATTTCGAAGGGCGACCGTTAATAAATCGATCTATGTGCTCGATATTCCAGATGATTATAGATATATGGATCCAGAGCTTATTGAGCTACTACAACAGTCTGTACAAAGTATTCTAAACTTAACTTAACCTTTAAAAAATCATTCAACAAAAAACGTTCAAATAGAACAGGATCGCTGTAGAGAGTACGGTCAAGTGGTGTTATATTCTCGAGTAGATTTAAAAGCACACAGAATGTTATCACAGGCTTTTTTCTTGACGTGCCTTACTGGAGCCTTGTAGAAAAGCTCAGAAAATTTTCGCTTGGTTTGCAGAAAAAGTGCCTTTGTTCCCCTCTAATACCGCGAGACGACGAGATGAGTAATAGAAAACCCACGATCATCTACACATTGACCGACGAGGCACCTCGCTTAGCCACAGCATCATTCCTACCTATTGTTCAGGCATTTACAGCGCAGGCAGGCATCGAATTAGCGACCAGCGACATCTCTGTGGCTACACGCATTCTCAGTCAATTCCCAGAGGTGCTGACTGAGGCCCAACGTGTGCCCGACACACTTGGCGCTTTAGGTGCGATCACGCTGAAGCCTGAGGCCAATATCATCAAATTACCCAATATCAGCGCATCAGTATCGCAGCTCAAGGATGCCATCAAGGAGCTACAGGACAAGGGCTACCAAGTTCCCAATTTTCCTGAGAACCCCCTAACCGACGAAGAAAAGGACATCCGCGCGAGATACAACAAGTGCATCGGCAGTGCGGTAAATCCTGTGCTACGTGAGGGTAATTCTGATCGCCGTGCACCAGCTGCAGTGAAAAACTATGCGCGCAAGCATCCCCATAGCATGGCCGAATGGAGTCAAGCTTCGCGCTCGCATGTCTCACATATGCACGCTGGTGACTTCTACCACGGCGAAAAATCCATGACGCTGGATCGCGCACGCGATGTGAAGATGGAACTGATCACAAAAAGTGGTAAGAACATTGTGCTCAAACCCAAGCTCTCACTTCTGGAACGAGAGGTAATCGATTCCATGTTTATGAGCAAGAAGGCACTACTCGCCTTCTATGAAAAGGAAATCGAAGATGCGCACAAGACTGGAGTGATGTTCTCACTGCACGTCAAGGCCACCATGATGAAAATCTCACACCCAATCGTGTTTGGACATTGCGTGAGGATTTTCTACAAAGATGCTTTTGAAAAGCACGGCAAGCTGTTCGATGAGTTGGGCGTGAACGTGAACAACGGTATGGTGGATCTCTACAACAAGATTTCCTCGCTCCCACGAAGTCAACAGGAAGAGATCATGCAGGATATACACGCCTGCCATGAGCATCGTCCTAAACTGGCCATGGTCGATTCTGCCAAGGGCATTACCAATTTCCACTCGCCCAATGATGTGATTGTCGATGCTTCGATGCCAGCAATGATTCGCAACGGTGGCAAAATGTACGGTGCTGATGGTCGCTTGAAGGATGTAAAGGCAGTCATGCCTGAATCGACTTTCGCCCGTATTTATCAAGAGATGATCAACTTCTGTAAGTGGCATGGCGCATTCGATCCGAAGACCATGGGTACAGTGCCTAACGTTGGTCTAATGGCACAGCAAGCTGAGGAATATGGGTCGCATGACAAGACTTTCGAAATTCCCGAGGATGGCACGGCTAATATCACTGACTTGAACACTGGCGAGGTGTTGATGAGTCTGGAGGTTGAGCAAGGTGACATCTGGCGAATGTGCCAGACCAAGGATGCCGCTATCCGCGACTGGGTCAAGCTGGCTGTAACGCGCGCACGCAACTCAGGCATGCCTGTAGTGTTCTGGCTTGATTCCTATCGTCCACACGAAGCACAGCTTATTACTAAGGTCAAAATGTACCTGCATGAGCACAACACCACTGGTCTTGACATCCACATCATGGGTCAAGTTCGTGCTATGCGCTACACGTTAGAACGTGTGAATCGTGGGCATGATGTCATCAGTGCCACTGGCAACATTCTGCGCGACTACTTGACCGACCTGTTCCCGATTATGGAATTAGGCACCTCTGCCAAGATGCTCTCTATCGTACCATTGATGGCTGGCGGCGGCATGTATGAGACAGGCGCAGGCGGATCGGCACCCAAACACGTGCAGCAGTTAGTGGAAGAGAATCATCTGCGCTGGGACTCATTGGGTGAATTTCTGGCATTAGCTGTGAGCTTAGAAGAACTCGGTCTCAAAAATAATAACGCGAAGGCCAAATTGCTCGCCCGAGCACTTGATAGCGCTACGGGTAAACTACTCGACAACAACAAGGGTCCTTCACCTAAAACTGGCCAGCTCGATAACCGCGGAAGTCACTTCTATCTAGCGATGTATTGGGCTCAAGCCTTAGCTGAACAAAGCGAAGATGCTGAACTTGCTGCTAAGTTCAAGCCGCTTGCCGAGATGCTCACAGCCAATGAGCAGACGATCATCAGTGAGTTGAATACTGTGCAGGGCAAGCCTTCTGACATCGGTGGTTACTATCTGCCAGATGTCGGGATGTTGGATGCTGTAATGCGCCCAAGTGCTACATTCAATGCGGCAATTGCATCCATGCTCACCTGAAGTCTGAGTGGATATGATTCAAAGTCAAAGATGTTCGACTTTATCGCAGGTCATGAACTGACAGCTGTTCAATCGATTTGATTTATCGAGCAGCTATCCATAAAAAAACCAGCTTACGCTGGTTTTTTACATCTAATACAGAAAGAATTAATCTTCCATATGCTTGATGATCGCATCACCGAACTCGGAACTACGCAGTAACGTTGCACCAGGCATTAAACGCTCAAAGTCGTAAGTCACCGTCTTGGCAGCAATCGCATTCGAAATGCCTTTGATGACCAAATCAGCAGCTTCGGTCCAACCCATATCGCGCAGCATCATTTCAGCAGAAAGGATGATTGAACCTGGGTTAACTTTGTCCTGACCTGCATACTTTGGTGCGGTACCGTGAGTTGCTTCGTACATTGCAATCGCGCCACCAATATTTGCACCTGGTGCGATACCGATACCACCAACTTCCGCTGCCAACGCATCAGAAATATAGTCGCCGTTCAAGTTCAATGTTGCGATGACTGAGTATTCTGCTGGACGCATCAAAATCTGTTGCAAAAACGCATCAGCAATCACATCTTTAATGATGATATCTTTACCAGTTTTTGGATTCACAATCTTCATCCATGGGCCACCATCGATTTCTACGCCGCCAAAGCGCTCACGAGCGAGCTCATAGCCCCACTCTTTAAACGCACCTTCGGTAAATTTCATGATGTTGCCTTTGTGAACCAAAGTCACGCTAGGCTTATCGTTGTCGATTGCGAATTGAATCGCTTTACGAACCAGACGTTGTGTACCTTCTTTGGATACTGGCTTCACACCGATGCCACAGTTTTCATCGAAACGGATCTTGGTGACGCCCATTTCTTCTTTGAGGAATTTGATAACTTTGATGGCTTCTGGTGAACCTGCTTTCCACTCGATACCTGCATAAATATCTTCTGAGTTTTCACGGAAGATCACCATGTCAGTCAGTTCTGGATGCTGTACTGGGCTAGGAACGCCTTCAAACCAACGTACTGGACGGACGCAGACATAAAGATCAAGTTCTTGGCGCATTGCCACGTTCAATGAACGAATACCACCACCAACTGGTGTGGTCAAAGGACCTTTGATCGATACAACGAATTCACGTAAGGCTTCAAATGTTTCTTCTGGCATATATGTGCCGTACAGTTTATTTGCTTTCTCGCCACAATAAACTTCCATCCACTCGATCGCACGTTTGCCGCTGTAGGCTTTTTGAACCGCAGCATCTACGACTTTGATCATAGGTGGTGTAATGTCTACACCGATACCATCACCTTCAATGAAAGGGATAATCGGATGATTGGGGACGTTCAAAGACAGGTCAGCGTTTACGGTGATTTTGTCACCATCAGTTGGAACCACGATCTTTTGATAACCCATTATGCAGGTGCTCCCTTTTTCAAATACAAAACATAGATAAACAATAACATAGATGTTTTTATGATCATTACCATGATAAAAGTTACAACAAAAAGCTATCATGCAAAGGATCAATTTAGCCCTCTCAGGCATCTATAAACTTTTTGCATTCAGAGAATAAATTTTTATGAATTCATTCAATCTTTAGCATGGCGCTATGTTAAACAATGTGCGCGGCAATGGTGATTTAGATAACAAATAGAGATATTTTCGAAGATGATAATCACTTGTAATTGATCAAATATGAGTCAATTCAAGGTATTTATTGGCAAATAACGCTAAACTAAAGCCAAATATGTCATCCATTTTTAAAGTTAATACAATCCAATATTATTGAGTAGACCAATTTACATGCCCAAGATTGTACTTTTTAATAAACCTTATGATGTATTGACTCAATTTCGTGCAGAAGGTGATCGAAAAACGCTCTCAGATTTTATTAAAGATCCAACATTGCGCGTTGCTGGTCGCTTAGATCGTGATTCCGAAGGGCTATTATTATTGACCAATGATGGTGTCGTGAACGCTCGTCTGACTCAACCCAAGCAAAAACAATTTAAGACCTATTGGGTTCAGGTTGATGGTGAAGCAACCGAAACTGCAATTGAGCAACTCAAGAAAGGAGTCATGCTCAATGACGGCATGACTTTACCCGCTAAAGTAAAACTAATAGAAGAGCCTCAAATCTGGGCGCGCACTCCGCCTGTGCGCTATCGTGCCGCTATTCCAACATCTTGGTTGGAAATACAGATTTGTGAAGGTCGTAATCGCCAAGTTCGGCGAATGACTGCGGCTGTAGGACATCCGACGCTGCGGCTTATTCGTGTTCAAATTGGACCTTATCGGTTAGATGATCTCGCATCGGGGGAATGGCGCGAAGTTAATTATGTTTCAGTCTAAATGTTGCTCATGTTCTGATTTTGATGGACTCTTAAGAAAGTCATCAAAACATACGAGCGTTGCCCTTCTCGCTTCTGCGTAATCAACGATCGGTAATGGATAGTCTTTACCCAAAATAATGCCTAAACTTTGTAGTTCTTTTTGATATTCCCACGGTGCATGAAGAAACTTTGCGGGTACATTCTTAAAGATTGGAAGATAATTTTTTATGAATACCGCATCCGCATCAAACTTCTTACTTTGAGTCATTGGATTAAAGATTCTGAAATAAGGCTGCGCATCACAGCCTGTTGATGCAGACCATTGCCATCCGCCGTTATTTGCGGCCAAATCAAAATCTAATAGTTTTTCAGCAAAATACTGCTCGCCCATCTTGTAGTCGATCAGCATGATTTTGGTGAGGAATGACGCCGTAAGCATACGCAGGCGATTGTGCATATAACCGAGCGTATTCAGTTGGATCATGGCAGCATCGACCAATGGGTAGCCTGTCCGTCCTTCGCACCAAGATTTAAACAACGCTTCATCACGTAACCAAGGAAAGTTCTGATATTGAGGCTTAAAAGATGAGTGCACCACATGTGGATCATTAAATAGAATCTGAAAATAAAAGTCGCGCCAAATGATTTCATTGAGCCATGTATCGCAACCTTCGCGGAAACGGCTCATTGAGACATCCGATAACTCTAAGATTTCTCGAACGACTTTACGAATCGAAATTGTCCCAAAACGAAAATGCGTTGATAAAAATGATGTGCCGCTAATTGCAGGAAACTCACGATTTTCTTTATATTGCTGTGCTTTATCCGCTTTAAAATCTGCAAATAGTTTGTGAGCATGATTCGCTCCCACGATTGGTTTATCTGCAATACCTGTTAGTTCAAAACCTAAACTTTCTAGACTCATTAATTCGACTTTTGGAGTTTTTATTAATTTCTCTAATAAGTCTTCAGAATGATAATGCTGAAAATTGGATGAATGCAGTTTTGCTCGCCATGCATTTTTATAAGACGTAAACACATGATAAGGCTCGCCTTGCTGATTCAAAATTTCTCTTTTAGCAAAGATCACCGTGTCTTTGTAGGATTTAAATTCAATATTACAGCGTTGCAATTCTTGCTGAACAAATTGATCGCGCTTAATGGCATCAGGTTCATAGTCCTCATTGCAATAGACTGCCGTCACTTGATGTGCTTTAGCGAGTTCAATCACTTTAGAAGGGCGATCATGAACAACAATCAGATCAGATCCAACCTCATTTAATTGCATTTTGATATTTTGAATACAGTGCCAGATGAATTCGACACGTTTATCTTTTTTAGGTAATTCATTTAAGATATTTTTATCAAAAATAAAAACAGGAATAACAATATCGTTGTCATTGAGGCAATGATAAAGAGCACAATTATCTTCTAGCCGTAAATCACGTCTAAACCAGAAAATTGCTTTTTTCATGTGCAAAACTCAATGTTCATTTTGATCACAATTTATTGATTGAAGACCGACAAAATAACTACTCGAAGAAATAATTAAATTTCAGTGAAATAGCGATGAGTCATTCAGGTTCTATTTTGTGGGTTTCGAATCATTTGAATTATCGTTAGGCGCACGATTCTCTTTCAAAACGGAATCCGTCTTAGAAGATGATGCCTTTTGCTCATGAAACAGACGGCGTAGTACCTTACCCATTGGGCCACGAGGAACTTCTTTTACAAATTCGATTTTATCTGGAATCTCATTACTCTTGAGATGACTGTGTAGATAAGTTGATAAGCGCTCAGGCGTAAGCCCTTCTTTAGCCACAACTAAAAGCTTAATAGCACGCTTAGCAACGTCACTCTGAAACTCTTCCTGAATTGCTAAACAGTCCAGAACATCTTCATGCTCAGCAGCAGCATTTTCAATTTCACGAGGAAAAACCAATTCATTTTGAACCCAAAATACATCTTTTTTACGTTCTAACACCCGTAAATAGCCATCTTCATCCAAAGATGCAATATCACCAGTACGTAACCACCCATCATGAGTCAGCACTTCACTGGTTGCTTGAGGCAACTGCCAATAGCCGCGCATCAATTGAGGACCACGCACCCAGAGTTCACCAGCTTGATTAAATCCCAAGTCGACGCCTTGGTTAGACACAATTCGAATTTCAGTCTCAGGAGTAATAACACCTGCGGTTCCAAGTTTGACACGATTAGGCGGCGTCTCTGAAATTAAAGGAGATGCTTCACTTAACCCATAACCCTCAATGATGGAATACCCTGTACGGTTATACCATTCTTTGTGAAGATTCAAACTGACATGGCTTCCGCCGCAAAGAAAAAGCCTGAGACTGGTTGATATTTTGAATTCTTTTGATGTCTTTAAAAGTTGATCATAGAGTAATGGAATGCCAAGCATGACATCAAATTCTTGCTCCATCATATTAGGATGTTCAAGCAGATGATTAATGCTGGTTAAGGCTAAACACCCTTGTTTTCTGACACACATTAAGAAGTTTGTCAGCCCAATAATATGCTGCAACGGAATAGGACAAAGAATTTTACATCCCATCTTGACCGTATTACCCAGAACTTGCTGACCTTGAGATAGACTCGCGATTAAACTTGCATGCGTCAATAAAACGCCTTTGGGACGTCCTGTTGTTCCGCTGGTATATTGCAAGAGTGCTGTATCTGTAGATACTGCAACAGGCCATTCAATCTGATGACTTCGTTTAGATAAAATATCGCGTAAACGAGTATGAATAAGTAAGGTTTCTTTTTTCTTAATAAATTTTAGCAATCGCTTGGCAGAGACCCAGCCTTGTAAAACCGCTTGCAAACTGGCGTAGTCATTACGTCGGGTTGTGACAATATGTCGAACCCCTGTTTGTAACAACATAGGTTGTATATTGGTCAGTAAGCTTGGTGCAGTGATAAGTAGTTTTGCGCCAGAATCTTGAAGTTGGAATAAGACATCATCCAATTGGGCGGACATACCTAAATTGACGACAATGGCACGCGCAAGCCAAGCTGCATAAATTGCAACACCATAAGAAATACTATTAGGTAAATAAATTGCGACGCGGTCACCTGGTTTAATATTTGCGGTTTTAATCATCCAAGCTGAGAGCGTCTTTGCACTTGCTTCAAGATCTTGGTAATTAAGCGTAACCCCTTCAAATTCTAAACTGGGTTCATAGGGTGCTGTTTCAATTGTTTCGGCGAACAATTCAAGTAAAGTTTGCTGAGTGGGTGCTATTCGCCCACGACCAACGTACAGTGCGACTTGGCGCGACTGCCGTGAAGTTGGCGCTTTTTTACTTTTATCGACTGTCACCAGTATCTATCCTCGTGGCTGGCTTGAATGATTCAAACCATAATTAAAAACAACCCATTCCATAGACCGTGATGAATTAAGCCTCTACAGCTTCAAGTAACATCCTCAATTGTTATACTTTTTATTGTTATTATGATAACGGATTCACAGGCGCAAGCCAATCTGTTAATTGTTCTGGATTTGCGACAGATAAACGAATCGTCTGCATCACTGATGCTACAGGTTGCAGCTGAAAAACCATGAGTTCATCACGTCTAAACGCATGACAAGTCAAAGAAGTACCTGCCTCAGCGCATTGATTTGCATTAAATCCAGCACTATCAGCCCATTGTCCAAGTAATGCAGTCGTTGCACGAATACCGTCGATTGCAATCAGAACATCATGAGCCGCTAATCCTGCTTGAGCTCCAACAGAATCACGAAGAACCTGTTGAATTGTCAAACCATGCTGAGACTCTGTTGTTTTTAGACCTAAAGGCCAGACTTTTTGTTCAACTGTTGTTTGTACACCAACAGCACTTAACATCTCGTCTAATGGCAACTCAGTTGTACCATAGACATAATTCGTCCAAAAATTCGTGAGACGATCACCAATCAATTGTTCACATAAATCTGGAATTGTATTTGCTGTCAAATATTGATTTTGCTGCGCAAGTTTATATAGCTCACGCATGACAGCGTCTAATGAGCTACCATGCGCACGAAGTGTTAAATCTAAACATAATCCCACCAAAGCGCCCTTGTTATAATAACTGGTCGTCGCGTTTTGTGAATTCTCATCTGGACGATAGTATTTAATCCACGCATCAAAACTTGAATCACTGAGACTCTGATGTGCACGTCCTGCATTTTGCTGATAGCGCGTAATTTGCTCTGCGAGTAACTCTAAATAAGCTGTGCGATCAATCACACCACTACGATATAAAATTAAATCATCGTAATACGATGTAAATCCTTCAAATACCCACAACATACGGGTATACACTTCCCGCTCTAAATCTAAAATCGCAAACTCTTGTGGACGAATGAACTTCACTAACCAAGCATGAAAATACTCATGGCTACAAAGTCCTAAAAATCGTCGATAAGCACTGGCAGGCTGTGCAGGTTCATTGGCATGAGGCAAATCCTCACGCGGCGTAATGAGGCTTGTACAATTCTGATGCTCTAATCCACCATAACTTGAGCCAGTCGCCATCACCATAAATAAGTAATCTTGAAAGGGAGCTTTGCCAAAAAACTCTATTTCATAGCGACAAATTTTTTCAAGATCTGCAACCAATCTAGGCATGTTGGTGCGATGCCTACCTGATACCGCAATTTTGTGTTCAATCCCCAATACATCAAAACTTGCTAAACTTTGTTCAGCTATTTCAAAAGGATGATCAATTAACTCATCGTAATCATGAGCGATAAATTGGTAAGTAGTGTTTGTTTCGGTGATTAAAGGCGCGGAATATTGTCCCAATGAGCAAGCTATTGGTAACTGTGCAAAAACTTGACCTGATTGGATGGTTAAGCGTGTAGAAAAACTCTCTTGTCCAGCAACCGCAAGGCAAACACAAGCTGGATTTGCATAAGCCCGCGTATGATCTAAATATGCACCGCGAACTGATAAATCAAACGCATAAACTTGATAATGAACAACAATATGTTCTCCATCATTACAATCTAAACGCCAGCGATTTTTGGTGATTTTTTCGATAGAGATTTGGCGAGAGGATTTTGCATCATTTGAATTAAAAGTGGTCGCGGTGGGAGTGCTGACATGTCGCGAAAACTCACGAATCAAATAACTTCCAGGCACCCAAACAGGTAACCATAACTCTTGCTGAGATTGTGCCGTAAATTTCAGGGTGACATCAATCAGATGTTGTCCGACATGTTCAAATGACAACGTGTATTCAATCGGTGGTTTAGAGTTAGAATCCATCAAGTCTCTTTCTAAAGGTTTTTTTTGTTGCATCATTGCACCTCAGACTCTATTTAAAACCACACCATTTAGAGACGCTATCATAAGTCTTTTAGGTCATAGAAGCGACCTTATTCAAATATCTCATTGAAATATCCGATGAAATTGTCGGACATTTCATTGCATCGTATGCATTAATTTCTGTTATATTATTATCATGATACCTATCATAACTAAATTTATATAAAGGTTCTAAATTCGATCTAAATTTAAACAGTTTCTTTTTAACTTGCTTTTTTGAAAGCATATTTTTATAAGGCGCTTCCTATGACTCAATCTTCTGTGTCTGCGACCCAATCCACAACATCCAATTCCCTTCACCGAATTGTCATCGTAGGTGGTGGTGCGGGTGGTTTGGAGTTAGCAACTCGTCTGGGCCAAAGTCTTGGTAAATCAGGCAAAGCCAAAATTATCCTTGTAGATGCAACACTCACTCACATTTGGAAACCGCTTCTCCATGAAGTTGCCGCAGGTACGATTAACTCTTATGAAGATGAATTAAATTACTTTGCTCATGCATCCAAAAATTACTTTGAATTCCATCTCGGACAAATGAATGGTATTGACCGAGAAAATAAACGCTTAATTCTCGATCCACTAACAGATGGTCTCGGACATGAAATTGCGCCAGAGCGTAGTTTAAGCTATGACGACTTGGTCATTTCGATTGGTTCAACGTCGAATGACTTTAGTACTGTCGGTGCAAAGGAAAATTGTATTTTCCTTGATTCTCGTGCCCAAGCTGATCGTTTCCAACGTGAATTTCTCAATTTGTATCTGCAAGCACAGGCTCGTTCTTTAGATAGCACAAGTCCTCAAGCTTTAAACATTGCGATTATTGGTGCGGGCGCAACGGGGGTTGAGTTAGCTGCTGAATTACATCATGCAACACATGAGTTTATTCGCTATGGATTAAATAGCATTGATCCGAGTAATGTCAGCATTACTTTGATTGAAGCCGCAGATCGAATTTTACCAGTTCTATCAAAACAAAATTCAGCAGCAGCAAATCAGCAACTCGTTGATTTTGGAGTCAACGTGATGACAAGTCGACGCGTTGTTGCAATCCATCCTGATTCAGTTGAATGTGATGGTGGAGTTCTAATTCCCGCGACATTGAAAGTGTGGTCAGCTGGGATTAAAGCACCCGATATTCTTAAAGACATTGCGGGTCTGGAAACTAACCGCATTAATCAGTTAGTCGTTAAACCGACTTTGCAAACCACACGCGATGACTCTATTTTTGCTTTCGGCGATTGTGCATGTTACATCCCTGACGGTGCAGAGCGCCCTGTCCCACCACGTGCTCAAGTCGCGAACCAACAAGCGATTGCCTTAGCAAAAATTCTAAAAGCCAAGCTCGCAGGTAAGCCACTTCCTACTTTTACGTTTAGTGATAAAGGTTCGCTGATTTCTTTAGGAGATACAAATACTGTTGGTAACTTAGTGAATAAGATCAATGTGCAAGGCTTTTTTGCTCGCATCATGTACTTATCACTTTATCGTCTCCATCAAGTGGCGTTGCATGGTGTATTTAAAACTGGGGTTTTAATGAGTAAAGATCTACTTTCACGCACTTCTGGACCCACGTTGAAGCTGCATTAATACTGTAAGTTAAAACACCAATAAAAAAGCCATTCCTATTCGATAGAAATGGCTTCTTTGTCTTTCAGATTTATTTAGGCTTTTGGATTAGGGCCATACTGGTTACTTCCAGAATCACTATCTGTAACGTACCAAATCAATAAAATAATCCCACCAATAATTGGGATAAGACCCAATAGCTGCCACCAACCACTGCGATTAATATCATGTAAACGACGAGTAGTTATAGCAATACTCGGCATTAATATCGCTAAAATAAAAATCACTACTAAAAACGGCATGTGTAAAATATAGCTAACGAATGCAACCACGATATAAGAGATAATGTAAAATAAGAAGTACATCCAATACTCTTCGCGCTGTGCACGACCATCAAATTGCGCATATTTATTCTTTATCGCATCTAAAAACCAATTCATCATTATTCTCCATTTTTAAGTTTTAAATCGTACTGCCTAACTATGACACTGAATCGGCATCCGAGTCGGCAGTCTGCTTTAGTAAGATGGCTCGAAATATAAAAATGCCATGCGTTCGTTTATACAGTAAAAAAATGCAAATGCAACAAAGAAGAACAGCTAATATCAATGAATTACATATTAATGCGTTTATAATGTAGGCATTTTTTTAATGTTGTTGGCGTATACTAGCCTAATTTTTGTAAAAATCAGTTTGGATTATTAAAAAAACACATGCTATTCGTGAGAACTCTATGGGTAATTTATCTGATGTTGCATTTTCTATGCTCGATCTCGTCCCTGTGCGTGCAGGTGATACAATTGCGCAAGCATTGCATAATTCACTAGATTTAGCACGACATTTAGAAAGTTTAGGTTTTACTCGTTTTTGGTTGGCTGAACACCACAATATGCAAGGTATTGCGAGCTCAGCAACTGCTGTTCTGGTCGGATATATCGCGGCAGGAACACAAAAAATTCGCGTTGGTTCTGGTGGCATTATGTTACCCAATCATGCGCCACTGGTTGTTGCCGAAAACTTTGGCACATTAGCAACACTCTACCCCAATCGAATTGATCTGGGATTAGGTCGAGCACCAGGGACAGATCAAGTCACAATGCGAGCATTACGACGAGATCGCTTAGGAAATGGGGAGGATTTCCCAAATCAAGTTGCTGAATTACGCGCTTATCTCACGCCCCCTGAATCTGATCAACGCGTCATCGCAACACCTGGTGCGGGTACGAACGTTCCCGTCTGGTTATTGGGATCAAGTCTATTCAGTGCTCAACTAGCAGCGCAATTGGGTTTGCCATATGCTTTTGCATCGCACTTTGCACCACGAATGATGCACGATGCAATTCGTGTGTATCGCAGTCAATTTCAACCATCAAATGTATTAAAGGAGCCTTATCTATGTCTGGGGGTTCCGCTTATTGCTGCACCAACAGATGAAGAAGCAAAATTTCTAGCAACAACGTCAAAACAACGCATCCTTGCGTTGATGCGCGGACAAAGTTTAGAGCTACGTCCACCGATTGCAAATGCTGAACTTGAAGCGCAATGGTCACCGGCAGAAAAAGCTGCGGTAGAAGCATTCTTACAAGTTGCAGTCATCGGAAGTCCTGAAACTGTAAAAATCAAACTTGAAAAGTTACTTGCAGAGACAGATGCGGATGAATTCATGTTTGTTTCAGATTCATACGAACATGCACATCGTTTACGAGCATTCGATATCGTCAGTCGCCTGCGTTAAAATTTATATCCAAAATTTCACAAAAAAAATCCTACTGAAAGAAGCAAATTGATGTTCATTCAGTAGGATTTCTTATAGATCAATATAACTTAGAACGTTTCGCGATCAAACGTTGAAGATACTTTATGGATCGTCAGATCCGCACCGTAATACTCTTCTTCTGGTGTTAGGCGCAGCCCCATAATGGCTTTTAATATGCCATAAACAACAAATCCACCTACAACAGCAATCGCAATACCCATGAATGTACCGATAATCTGAGACCAAATCGATACATCACCTAAACCACCTAGAGCTTTAATGCCAAAAATACCAGCAGCAATACCACCCCATGCACCACATACGCCATGTAACGGCCATACACCCAATACGTCGTCAATTTTCAAACGATTTTGGGTAAAGGTGAACAAATACACAAAGAGTCCGCCAGCAATTGCTCCGATGACTAACGCACCTAAAGGATGCACAACATTCGAACCAGCACAAATTGCAACCAGCCCTGCTAATGGACCGTTATGCATAAAACCAGGGTCATTTTTTCCAGCAAAGTTTGCAGCTAACGTACCACCAACCATTGCCATTAATGAGTTGATTGCAACCAAGCCAGAGATTGCATCCAAACGTTGTGCGCTCATGACGTTAAAGCCAAACCAACCAACAATAAGAATCCATGAACCCAGTGCCAAGAATGGAATTGATGACGGTGGATGAGCTGAAATTCGACCATCTTTGCTATAACGTCCATGACGTGCACCCAATAACAATACTGCGACCAGAGCAATCCAGCCACCAACCGCATGCACAACTACTGAACCCGCAAAATCATGAAAAGGATAGCCAAAAGTCTTTGTTAACCAATCTTGTACACCAAAATTATTATTCCAGCTGATCCCTTCAAAAAACGGATAAACCAGTGCAACAAGGAAAAATGTTGCAACAGATTGAGGATGAAACTTAGCACGTTCAGCAATGCCACCAGAAATAATGGCAGGAATTGCAGCAGCAAATGTTAATAAAAAGAAGAATTTGACTAAGCCATATCCTTTATCGACTGTTAGAATGCTTGCAGAATCAAAGAACGTGACGCCATAAGCAACCCAATAGCCAATGAAGAAATAAGCAATTGTCGAAATAGAAAAATCTGTCATGATTTTTCCAAGCGCATTGACTTGATTCTTTACTCGGACAGTGCCTAATTCTAGAAATGCAAAACCTGCATGCATTGCCAAAATCATGACTGCACCTAATAGAACAAATAGGACGTCATTACTATTAATCATTTCAATCCCCAAAAGCATAAATCGTTTAACTTCGCACATTGCTCAGTTGTTTAATCGACATTTTTAGTCTTATGAAAACGGTCATTCACGCCCAACCCCGTGTCTTCATAAAATAGTGAAAGGCACCAAAAAAGTTCGTCATATTGCCCGAAATTAGTGCTCTGAAACAAGAGCCTTTTCCAGAATTTATGCGTATTTTTTGCACTTATTTTGCGGTGTAGCGAGAGCACTTTATAAATACAACGATTTTTTACGGATTGAACCATCTAATCATTTTATGATGGGACAATATATTTTGGAGTAGAAGTTCGCAATGTCTCAAAAATTAACCATTCCAGCGATAACACGCATATTGAAAAAGCTTCATATACGCACATACGTACTTCCACTATGCGCTACATTAGCATTGGGCAATGCTTATGCACTTGAACCTTTTCAAGCAAATTATAGTTTCAATATCGCTGGTCTGTTGACAGGTAATGCAACTCGTACACTGTCCAAACAAGACAACATTTGGAGTTATAACTTCAAGGCAAGTGTTGCATCCCTCGCCAATGCCAGCGAAGTAAGCCACTTCAAAGTCAACTCTTCAGACAATACTTCAATCGATCTACAAACATTAGATCATGCCTACACTTTTAATTTTTTAAATAAAAATATAGATACTGGTTTTAAAGTCGATTGGGCAAAGCAACTGGTCTCTGCTCATAATAAAAATGGCGACAGCAGCTACCCTGCTCAAGCTGGCATGTTAGATATGCTGAATTTAGAACTTCAAGTGCGTGAAGACATCAAACACAAACAACTCAAACCTTCATATTTGCTGGCGGATGATAAAGGTATTAAAAAAATCAGCTTCGTGAATGAAGGTGAAGAAAAAGTCCAAACTGACGCAGGTGACTATGACACTATTAAGATTCGATTAGTTCAGGATAGTGAAAAACGTAAAACATATTTTTGGCTAGCACCAAAACTGGATTACCTACCAGTCCGTGTCCATCAGGACGATGGAAGCTTATCTTATGATCTCAGTTTAACCAGCTACCACTCGAATAATAAATAGGTTAAAGTCAATAACGAGAACTAACTCACACTCCATAGCGATATTGGATGTTTCTATGGAATGTGAGGACTTGAATGATCGAAATATATTCAAATGGATTTGATGATGAAAACGATATTTAAATGTTTATCCCCTGCACTATTTCTCACTTTGACAACCTCAGCATTTGCTCAAACCTTGTGTGTTTTTGACCCGTCTGGTGCAAACGGTGATGCTTATTTTTTCATGAAAGATTACGCCGTCAATGCAAAGCAATGGGGCGCTGATGTCACGTTAAAACCTTTTAGTGACGAGCAAAAAGCCACTGATGGCTTTAAGAATGGTAAATGTGACGGTCTTTTTGCAACGGGAATTCGAATTAGGCAGTTTAATAACTTTACAGGCTCGATTGACAACGTGGGTCAGATTCCAACGACTGATGTAGCAAAAACGATTATTTCCTTGGTCGCAAATCCTAAATTAGCTCCAGAAATGATCAATGGTGATACAGAAATTGCAGGAGTATCTCCCTTAGGGCCTGCATATCCAATTGCAACCGATCGTACAATTAATACAATGGCAAAGATCTTTGGCAAACGTTTCGCTGTATTGGATTACGATCCGGCCCAAAACGAAATCGTGCAAAAAATTGGTGCAGTTCCTGTCACAGTATCGTTATCATCAATTGCTGCAAAGTTTAATTCAGGTCAAGTCGATATGGTTGATCTACCCATTTATGCATATAAAGCATTAGATTTGTCTAAAGGCATGTCTAAGGGTGGAATTGGTCGATATACGATTGCATTTTTAACGACACAACTGGTTATTCATCCTGATAAATTTCCCGAAGGGTATGGTCAAAAAAGCCGTACTTGGTTTGTAAACCAGCTTAATCGACAATTCCAGTCAATTAAGCGTCTCGAAGATAGTGTTTCATCAGGCGAATGGGTTGATCTTCGTGAGGCAGATAAGCTAGGTTATGACAAACTTCTTCGTGAAGCGCGTCTTAGTTTAATCCACCAAGGAATCTATAATAAACGTATGGCAAATATCACCAAAAAGGCGCGTTGCTTAAAAAATCCAAACGGATTTGATTGTGGCATGGGCGAAGAATAATGCGAGATTGTAAACAGTTTGCAATACGCGTGAGTCTAGGTTTAGTTCTGCTGGTACACCTGCAAGGATGTGCCAGTGTCAATACACAACGTATTGATGCAGAAAATACTGTAAATTCGACACTTGAAAGAGCATTTGCTGGTGAACTGGCTCCTGCCCAGACGTCAGCATCAAATCGATCTAAAGTCGATCGCTAAGTTTTCGTTAAAATGTGATTTTTAATCACAGACGAATGTGCATAACTATTTTTTTTAAATCAATTCAAATCTTAAAGGAAACACAAATGTATCTATTAGGGAATATTTTAATTGGTTTAGTTGCTGTACTTCATACCTATTTTTTAATCCTTGAAATGTTTCTCTGGGATACGTCTTATGGTCGTGCAGCATTTGGCTTAGATAAAGAGTTTGCCTCACAGTCTAAAGCATTAGCTGCAAATCAAGGACTATATAATGGATTCCTTGCCGCAGGTTTATCGTGGGGCATTTGCCTTGGACAGGCTGGATTTTCGATCAAACTGTTTTTTCTAACTTGTGT
Source organism: Aquirhabdus sp. (assembly GCA_030150135.1). Lineage (GTDB taxonomy): Bacteria > Pseudomonadota > Gammaproteobacteria > Pseudomonadales > Moraxellaceae > Aquirhabdus. The sequence goes on along the minus strand of JASLGO010000007.1, from coordinate 25,541 downwards.
GGTTGTCGCTGGTGTCTTTGGCGCACTGACTGTCAGTCGTAAAATCTTCTTTGTTCAGGCATTACCTGCAATTATTGCTGTGGCGATGGTTTTGGCTACAAGAATCGTTTAAAAGTAGCATTTCGTTATGAGCTGCAAACAAGACTATTAAAAAATAATTTCTTAAGTGGTTTGCCAACAAACCACTTTTATCTCCTTTTAATTATTCTCTACAAATTCATGATTAGTATCTTTTGTTCCAATTTTCTCAATTAACAATATTGAGAATGATTCGCATAATCATTATAATAAGAAATTACAACACTAATACATCGTTACTATTGGGGATGCTATGCTTAAGCGCGCGATACTTTTGACTACATGTATCGGACTCTCACATACAGCAATTGCTGGAGAAGGATTATTTGGTTTTCTTTATACGCTTGATACTCAACCTCAAGGAAAATGGGAGATCGAGCAACGTGCTGATGTCACGCATGGGCAACGTACAGGCACCTATAACTTAGGACAATATCGCACTGAAGTTGAATATGGCGTTACTGATGACCTGCAAGTTGCAGGTTATTTAAATATGTTCTCAATCGATGCGGCTCGTAACTATACCAACCCAGATATGTGTGATGGCACAACACTACCGTGTACTGCAGGTTTTGGTGTTCCAAGTAGTGCGCATGATGCTTCGTCTTATCACCGATTTGAAGTAGACGGTGCTTCAGTTGAAGCGATTTGGCGTTTGACGAATCCCGTGACTTCTCCTGTTGGCGTGGGGCTATATCTAGAACCAACTTTAGGTCGATTGGAAGATTCTCTAGAGTTTCGTGTACTCCTCCAGTCAAACTTTTTGGATGATCGCTTAATACTTGCTGCGAATTTTCTTTATGAACCCGAAAGAGAAAAATATGACAATGCTGGTGTGATTCGCAACTCGATGGGTGATATTTTATATGGTGCAACCTATCGTTTTGCATCAAACTGGTCAGGTGGGCTTGAAGGGCGATTCCATACCGATCATGATGGTTATTACTGGAATCAACGCACTCAGACTGCCAACTTTATTGGTCCAGTTCTACATTATGCAGATCAGAAATGGTGGGCAACGATGGCGTGGCGTTATCAGTTGAATGGCAATTGCTACACCGATGGTACTGCCGACTGTAGTTATGATGGCAACTATGACAGAGTCTCAGATAATCATGGGCGCAATCAATTTGTGTTCAAAATCGGATTTCCATTTAACTGATTTAATTGCAATTAAGAACATGTAAACGACAACAAAGCATTTATAATTTATAAATGCTTGAGTATTTTTAGATATAAGAGGTTATCCCGATGAAATGGAGTCCACTCGCCAGCACGTTATTATGTGTGACACCTATCGTCTGCCATTCAGCAGTTTATTTAACGACAGAACAAGCACAAAAACTTATTTTTCCAAGTGCTACTTTTCAAAAAGTCACAGTTCATTTAACACCAGAACAACAGAAAGCTTTGGACAAAAGCTCCAGTGTCTCTTATCCCATCAAAACAGATCAAATTTATAAAAGTAGCGATGGCGGTTGGTTCATGATTGATCAAGCGCTAGGTAAACATGAAATGATTACCTATGCGATCGGGATTAATGCGGATGGCTCAATCAAGCAGGTTGAAATTTTGCAATATAACGAATCTTATGGTGAACAAGTGCGTGGCGCATCTTGGCGTCAACAATTTGTAGGCAAAACAATGACTTCACCTTTGACACTGAATAAAGATATTCACAATATTAGTGGTGCAACGCTGTCATCTAAGCATCTTACCGACAGTATTAGACGTGCTTTACAATTTCATGCAATGGTATTGAAATCATTAACATTATAAGGTCACGCCCGTTATTGGGAACTTTTGTTGAAATTACGCTCAATGCGATTTCTTCAACTGAGCAAGATCGTGTACATGAGATCATCAATGCTGCATTTGCACGAATTGAGCATGTGCAGCAATTGATGAGTTTTCAACAAGTTGATAGCGAACTATCTCGATTAAATCAGAGCGCATACCTGCACCCTGTCCAAGTTAATCCTTTAACTTATGCTGTGCTTAAACGAGCGCAAAAACTTTTTATTGAATCTGAAGGGTTATTTGACTGCACAGTTGCAGATACTTTAGTCAGTTGGAATATGCTACCAGACCATCACTTGCATTGTTCCAGTTCATCCACACAAGCTCAAGTTCAACTACTACCCGACTTCCATGTTTATTATCATGCTCCACTATTGCTTGATTTAAGTGGAATTGCAAAAGGCTTTGCAGTTGATCTTGCTATTCACACCTTAAAGAATCATGGCGTGCAAAGTGCAATCATCAATGCTGGCGGAGATTTAAGAGTGTTAGGACAACAACCTGAACCGATCTTCATCCGTAATCCTGCTCATTTACAGCAATTATTGCCAATGGGTGAACTGAGTGCAGGAGCATTCGCGACTTCTGGGATTTATTATTCCCAACAGCAATTTGAAGATAAAAACGTGAGCGCGCTAATTAATCCACTCAATCGTCAAGCAATCACAAAACCTTATAGTTACAGTGTCATTGCACGCACTGCTTGGCTTGCTGATGGTCTAACCAAAGTACTTGCGATTAGTGGAAATATTGAACATCCATGTTTACAACGCTTTGGTGCAACAGGCATTATTGTTCAGTAACTATATTCAAAGCTATATTTAAGTTAAAAATCAGGGCAGGTTTTATTATGCGTCCGTCAATACGATTGTCTCGGTCACATCGTTGGTCACTTTACGCAGTATGGGGCGTGATCAGTATTTCTGGATTATATTTTGCTTATTCTCAAGATTGGCAAATGCAAACGCCTTCTGACCTGACGGTCGATACACTTAAAATTCATGGCATCTTTGCGATGTTCATGCTGCTGCTCATCGGCTCCTTATGGAGCATGCATATCAGAATGTCACTTCATCGAAAAAGAAACATTTTAAGTGGTCTTGGTATTTTCTCAATCATGCTGTTATTAGCTTTTTCTGGAACTGGACTTTACTACAGTCCTGAAAACTGGCATGAAATGGTCAAATGGCTACACATCTGGGTTGGAATCATCAGTGTAGCCGTCTTACCTGTTCATATCATGATTGGACGTTTATCAAGAAAGCGTAGAAACATGGTATAGGATTTTTATTCCTCTTTAGTCGCTCTAAGCACTTCTTCAATCGTCGTTTTGCCCAAAAGTACTTTTTCCAGACCATCTTGACGAATTGATGGTGATAAAGTGCGCGCTAATTTTTCTAACTCATGCTCCGCAACTTCACTATGAATCAAGCGGCGCATTGCATCATCGACAGGCACGACTTCATAAATCGCTGTACGTCCTGAAAATCCAGAGTTATTACATTTATCACATCCAACAGGGATTGGAAGTTGTAATGGGTGAGGATGCTTAATTTGAGTAAACAACGCTTCCTCATAATCATCTGCTTCGCGCCATGTATGACAATGCGAACAAAGTGTTCGCACTAATCGCTGCGCAACAACACCAATCAATGAACTCGATAGCAAGAATGGCTCAATGCCCATATCTTTCAAACGAGTCACTGCACCAATAGCCGTATTGGTGTGCAATGTCGATAACACCAAGTGTCCAGTCAGCGACGCTTGCACTGCAATTTCAGCAGTTTCCAAATCGCGAATCTCACCAACCATCACCACATCAGGATCTTGGCGTAGCATCGCACGTAAACTACGCGCAAACGTCATATCTACTTTTGTATTAACCTGAGTTTGCCCAATACCTTCAATTTGATATTCGATTGGATCTTCGGCGGTGAGAATGTTTCGTGTATGGTCATTCAAATCAGAAAGCGCGGCGTAAAGTGTCGTAGTTTTTCCTGAACCTGTTGGACCCGTGACCAAAATAATGCCATGCGGACGATGAATAAGATGCGTCAAACGCTGATAATCGCTATCCATCAATCCAAGTAAAGACATATTGAGTCGTCCTGCTTGTTTATCAAGCAAACGCATCACCACTCGCTCACCGTGACTTGATGGCAAGGTTGAAACACGGACATCCACTTCCCGACCCGCTAAACGCAGTGAAATACGCCCATCCTGTGGAATGCGTTTTTCAGCAATATCTAGACGCGCCATCACTTTAATACGAGAAACCAAAAGCGGCGCAAGTTCTCGGCGTGGTTGAACAATTTCACGTAACTGACCATCAACACGAAGGCGAACTGAAAGTTTTTTCTCAAAAGATTCAATATGAATATCAGAGGCGTTTAAACGAATCGCTTCCGACAATAACGCATTGATTAAACGAATAATGGGCGCATCATCTTCCTGATCCATCAAATCTTCAGCTTCAGGAACTTGATCCGCAAGGCTGAGTAAATCTGGATGATCTTCCAAACCAGCAGCCACTTCTTGAGACTGCCCACTATCGCGTGAATAAGAATTTGCCAATAACCGAGCGAACTCTTCATCCGAGACAGTCTGATAACTTGATGGTACACCGACTATACGCCGAGCTTCATTCAATGCTGGCAAAGGCGCATTATCGCGTAATGCAATAATGGTCTGCGCTCCATCAAACTTGAGTATGACACCATGACGTTTAGCGAAACTATAAGGAAGTTGATCAGGTTGTTTATGAAGCGATTGTTGAAGAGTCTGCACTGCGTAGTCCATTGTCATTTGTATTAGGTGATGCTGCTATTGAATGAGTGTATTGTATGTGAAGTTAAAAGTGAAATCGCTTTATGCAACAGATATAAATTTCTCTATGGCTTGTCTATGGAATCACAAATTGCCAAATCGCCCAGCAATGCAATGCCGCACCTGCTAATACAAAAACATGCCAGATTGCATGATTATATGGAATTTTGTTAATTGCATAAAAAATTGTACCAATGCTATAGCTTAAGCCGCCAGCAACCAATAAATAAAGTAATTGGATCGGTGCAACTTGATAAAGCTGATACATTGCCAAGATTGACAACCAACCCATCAGTAAATAAGTCGCCAATGAAGTTCGAGGGAACTTATCTATATAAAAAATCTTAAAAATAATTCCTGCTGCAGCAAGCAACCAGATGATGACCAACAATACATCTGCCAATGTTGTATGCAACGTAATCATTAAAAAGGGCGTGTAACTTCCTGCAATCAATAAATAAATTGCACAATGATCCAAACGGTTTAGGATTGTTTTTTGAACTTCATTTTTTGCACTGTGATAAAGCGTCGAGCTTAAAAACAAAACAATCATACTGATGCCATAGACAGCAACCCCAACAATCTGTTCGTGAGATAAGCTGGATGCTGCTGCTTTCATGAGCATAAAGACCGTGGCAACAATCGCAGCCAACATGCCAAGTCCATGACTGAGTGCATTTGCAAATTCTTCATGTGGGTAATACGGTATAACAGGCTTCTTAACGATTCTAGGCGCAATTGTTTCAGGGGTACTTGGCATATCAATATTCCTTGGCAACAATCTGCTAATGATTTGTATTTTACGAGACACAGTATTCGTTTTGAATGACAAAAATATGTTTTATGACTTAAACAAATGTTGCACTAAATAAGATATTTTATCTAGCATAGACAAACGCGCAATTGTATTGAAAAAATTAAAAAATTTTGGATTACCATTCGATATTTAAAAGCATAAAAATTGATACCTTTTTTTACTTGTTTATACATAAATTCTGCACCATGCTCTCACCATATAGAGGCTATTTTCATGAACATTTATTTGGTTGGAGGTGCTGTAAGGGATGCATTATTAGGCCGACCAATCGCTGAACGCGATTATGTTGTCGTCGGCGGTACACCGGAACAAATGATTGAACAAGGTTTCAAACCTGTTGGATCAGATTTTCCAGTCTTTTTGCATCCTAAAACGCATGAGGAATACGCGCTAGCCCGTACTGAGCGTAAGTCTGGTACTGGCTATGGTGGGTTTACTTTTTATACATCCCCTGATTTAACGCTGGAAGAGGATTTAATTCGTCGAGATCTCACGATCAACGCGATGGCTCAAGCAGATGATGGGACATTATTTGATCCTTATAACGGTCAAGCTGATTTAGCTGCGCGAGTACTGCGCCATGTTTCTCCTGCTTTTGCAGAAGATCCGTTACGTGTTTTACGCGTGGCGCGTTTTGCTGCGCGCTACGCTCCCCTTGGGTTTACCGTTGCAGCAGAAACAATGACGTTTATGCGACAATTATCGGAGAGCGGAGAATTATCTAGCCTGACTCCTGAACGCATTTGGAAAGAAACTGAGCGTGCTTTAGGAGAAGATCGCGCTGAAATTTATTTCCAGGTTTTACGAGATTGTGGTGCGCTTAAGGTTCTAATTCCTGAACTAGATGCTTTGTTTGGTGTTCCCCAACGTCCACAACATCATCCTGAGATCGATACTGGTCTTCATACCATGATGGCATTGCAACGTTCTTGCGAATATGGCTTTTCTACACAAGTTCGATTTGCAACGTTGCTTCATGATTTAGGAAAAGCATTAACGCCTCGTGATGAATGGCCTCGCCATATTCAACATGAAGAACGTGGTTTGATTCCTGTCAGAGAGGTCTGTAACCGACTGAAAGTGCCGAGTAGCTTTCGTGATCTTGCAGAGATCGTTTGTCGTGAACATCTCATGTGTCATCGCGTACAGGATCTGCGTCCTGGAACCGTCTGGCGTCTATTACAACGGATCGATGTTTTACGCAAACCTGAACGGGTAGAAGAATACATCCAATCATGTTTATGTGATGCGCGAGGACGTTTAGGTCTAGAAACTCGAGAGTATCCTCAAGCAGATTATTTACGTGCCGCAATTATTGCTGTTCGCAAAGTTAGAGCTGCGGATTTGCCAAGTAATTTAAAAGGATTGAGCATTGGTGAGGCTTTAGTTGCTGCGCGTATTCAAGCAATCACAGCACTTCCTATTATTCCGCAAGCAGCATTGGAGTTGTCCAATAAAGCATCATCTTCTTATGAAGAGGATGCAAACCAATTGATTCATTAGCATGAATTTTTGCACTATTTCTCTCTGTTTTTTGAACTAAGGATCTCTTATGACTACGTTGTATAACGCTTCTGTTCCAGTCTTCAAACAATTGCTGACAGCACTCAGTGATGTACTCAGCAAAGCAGAAGCTCACGCTACAGAAAGGAAAATTGATCCAGCAGTATTCCTGCAATCTCGCCTATATCCAGATATGTTCCCACTTGTTCGTCAGGTACAAATTGCATCGGATTTTGCAAAGAGCGTTCCTTCACGTTTGGCCAGTATCGAAGTACCTGCTTATGATGATACTGAACAAACTTTTGCAGAATTGCAGACACGTATTAAAAACACGCTCTCGATTCTCGACGGGATTTCTCCAACTCAAATGGATGGCAAAGAATCTTTAGAAATTGTATTACGTCCCAATACACCAAAAGAGAAAAAATTAAACGGTGAAACTTATTTGCTCAATTATGGTTTACCACAATTTTTCTTTCATGTGACGACTGCTTATGCCATTTTGCGCCACAACGGTGTAGAGATTGGCAAACGTGATTTTATGGGCTCATATTAATCTTTAAGACTTCTTCTATATCTATTAATGGATTGAGCTAAAAATACTTTAGCTCAATCTTTAAACACATCTTAAAAACTTTATGCTAAATTAATCACATCAGGGCAATAATAAAACCGTTAAATTATATAAAACAACAGTAAAGCCAGATGTGGAGCAAAGGATATGCATCACGAAAAGAATCTAAAAATCGCTTATATCCTATGGTTTTTTCTCGGCACCTTTGGCATCCATCGACTTTATCTGAACCAAACCAAGACAGGTTGGATGATGTTCTTACTTGCTATCGCTGTTGGGCTCAGCAAAGGATATCTTCCATTCATTGTTCTTTTATCAGTCTGGTGGCTAGTTGATGCTGCTCTAATTATTGGTTATGTTGATGCCACAAAAGATCACTCTTTTATGCATATCGTTGAAGATCCCAAAGTTGAACGTGAAAAGACATCTTCACTCTCTACCGTAAAATTTGAAGATATACAAAAACTTCATGAAATGAATGCTGAATATATGGCCTATTTCGCCCGAGGCGATTTAGATGCAGCCATCTCTGGCGCAACTCAAGCATTGGCGTTATGCGAAAATAAAATAGGAAAAGATCATAGCCAAGTCGGGATGATTCAAAATAATTTAGGCGAGTTTTATCGTCGCGCAGGCAATAATCCGCAAGCCATCAATATGCTGAAAAGCTCTATTGCCATACAAGAACAACATCCTGATCAAGAGATGACGCCCGAACAGGCTCAAGATACACTTTGTCATTCACTTAATAGTTTAGCTCATATCTATACGAGCTTAGGACAAACTCAGGACGCCAAAAAGATTTATCGACGCATTATCGACACTCTCTCAAAACCTGCTACCAACCAAAACGAAACACAGCCCTCAACGCAGGCGAACAGTCACGCAGCTATCGTTAATCAAACCACTAAATCTGAGAAGTACACTCTTAATTATGCCCATGCCTTAAATAATTTAGCCAAACTCTACATTGATAAAGATCAACACGAACAAGCAGAACCTCTTTTTTCGGAAGCGCTTACTCTGCTCGATCATCTTCCAATTGAGAATACCGAACTGAGGGTTGATATTCTTAAAAATTTTGCGACCGAAGAAAGCTCATTACAACATTATGATCGCGCAGAATCACTCTACCAGCGTGCCATTAGGATTTTGGATGAACATGCCATTCGTCTTGAAGAACAACCGAGCAAACAAGAAGTTGACTCATTAGATATGTCATTGGCATCAAACTACGATGAGCTAAATATTGTATATGGCGATCAAAATCGACCTCAAATCGATGCAGAAAAACTTCGCTCAGATGCAATGATTCGCAATCAACTTCAAATTGCCGCATGCCATCATGGTCTTGGAATTATTTATGCAAATCAGGGTCGGCTTGAAGAAGCCGAAGTTGAATTGAATACTGCCGCAAAAATCCGTAAACCAATTTGCCAATCAAATGACTCGGAATTTATTACAGGATTAAGCCATCTCGGTCTAATTTATTTCAAACAAAATAAACTCATTAAAGCAGAAGCCATTGGTAAGCATATTCTAAACACACGACTCGTGGCATTTGGTGAAGATCATGTCGACACACAGCGCGCTCAGCGAAATCTTGAACTCATACAAGCTGAAATGGCGAAACAAACTTAACGTTTATTTCTAATCATCCCGCGTCAAAACTTCCAATAATTCAATTTCAAAAACTAAATTTGAATGTGGCGGAATTTTTCCCATGACACGCTCACCATAACCCAAATGCGCAGGCACAAGTAACTTGCGCTTACCACCCACTTTCATTCCCATCAAACCTTGATCCCAACCTTGAATCACGCGTCTTGTACCAATCACGCATTGAAATGCCTGTCCTCGATCATAGGACGAATCAAACTTCGTCCCATCTTCGAGCCACCCTGTATATTGAGTGGTAATCAGAGCACCTTTGACACACGTCTTGCCTTCACCGACAACGAGATCAATAATTTCCAATGCATTACTCATGATTAAACCTCAACTAATTGCTTAATCCCCGCCTTCATTTCCATCAACGTTTCTTGTGCTGCTGCTAATGTGTCTTCTATATCAGCCTGAGTATGACTACTTGAAATAAATCCTGCTTCAAACGCAGATGGTGCAAGATAAACACCACGTTTTAACATGCCATGAAAGAACTCACGAAATGCCGCAACATCACAGTGCGTCATAGCTTCATAACTGGATAAATCTTTAGAGTCCGTAAAATAAATTCCAAACATGCCCCCTGCCTGCTGAACTTGTAATGGAATACCAACATCATCAGCAATCGCTTTCAAACCATTTAATAATAATGATAACTTGGTTGATAGTTGTACGTAGAAACCATCCGCAGAAATCAGCTTAAGCATCGCAATTCCAGCACGCATCGCAAGTGGATTTCCTGACAAAGTTCCTGCCTGATACACACCACCTAATGGTGCAATGCAATTCATGATTTCACGTTTACCACCGAACGCGCCCACAGGCAGACCAGCACCAATAATCTTGCCCAATGTTGTTAAATCAGGCGTAATTCCGTAATGCGCTTGTGCACCACCTAAAGCGACCCGAAATCCCGTCATGACTTCATCAAAAATCAATACTGCGCCCGACTTAGTACATTCATCACGTAAGGTTTGCAAAAATCCTTGAATCGGTAAAACAAGATTCATATTGCCCGCAACAGGTTCAACGATAATACAGGCGATTTGATCACCATATTCCGCAAAACAAGCCTTCACTGCTTCAATATCGTTATATGGTAATGTGATTGTGTGCTGCGCTAAATCTTTTGGTACACCCAGCGAAGTTGGAACACCCAAAGTCAGCATGCCCGACCCTGCTTTAACCAACAAAGAATCTGCATGGCCGTGATAGCAACCTTCAAACTTCACAATTTTGTCACGACCCGTATAGCCACGCGCCAGACGAATCGCACTCATGCAGGCTTCCGTACCTGAACTTGTCATTCTTACCATATCCATTGAAGGCATGATCTGGCAAATTAGATCAGCAACTGTTGTTTCACTGGGCGTTGGCGCACCAAAACTTAAGCCATCTTCAGCGGCATCTTTAACCGCTTGGACAATTTCAGGATGTGCGTGACCAAGAATCATCGGCCCCCATGAACCGACATAATCAATATAACGCTTGCCTTCAGCATCAAACAAATACGCGCCTTTTGCCTTTTGCACAAATACTGGCGTACCACCAACACCTTTAAACGCACGCACTGGCGAATTTACGCCACCTGGAATATGAACACTTGCAGCATTGAAAAGATCTTGATTATTTAATGAGTTACTTGATGGATTAACAGAATTGGTCATAGCGATCTAGACTTTAAAAAATAATGGCGATTAAGGTGATAGTTTAACGTGTTGATGATTGTAGATGTTCATAATTCACGGGAATAAAACAATAAGATAGAAGTCTTTATTTTAAAGGATTGTTAATTTGACAATATTTTAGGTAAAACTTAGAATCGCCGCTGAAAAATACATCATTTTTCATATCTCTTTTGTTTCTCTTAAATCCTATTGAAGGAACTACAGTAAATGAACTGGGCGGCCTTCCTTTCTAGTTTTACGACCATGTTGCTTGTAGAACTTCCAGATAAAACGTTGATTGCTACGCTTATTCTATCAACACGTTATCGCAAGATTCCTGTGTTTATTGGTGTCTGTTTTGCTTTTCTCGTGCAATGTGTTCTTGCTGTTTTAGCTGGTGCATTGCTGCATAAATTACCAGAATATATCGTAGCGTATATTGTCGCTGCGTTATTCGCAATTGGCGCGATCGTGCTGTGGCGTGAAGCAAATAATACAGAAGAAGATGATGACATCGAATCCGTTGAAACGACCTCTTCTTTCAAAATGGCATTAGTCTCATTTACCGTCTTGTTTGCTGCCGAATGGGGCGATGCTTCGCAATTACTCACTGTGGCATTGACTGCGAAATATCACGCACCATTTGCAGTGGGTTTAGGCTCTTGGTTGGCTTTGGTAAGTGTTGCTGCATTGGCAATTTTACTGGGTAAATTTATTCAGTCAAAAGTCCCATTCCATATCATTCAACGCATTGCAGCTTTTGTATTTGCCGCGTTTGCTGGGATTGCGCTTTATACGGCGATTGGGATGTAACTAGTTTCAAAGGCTGGGGAATTCATAGTTGAAATTGAAAAAGTACTAAATGTTTTTCTCCCTCTCTTTAAAGAGGACGGTCTGGATGGGGACGGTTTTAAATTAGAATCAAAACCATCCCTATCTAAATCTTCCCCTTGAAGGGGAAGACTTCAAAGCAACAACAATTCTTTCACTCCCAACCACCACCTAATGCTAGAAACACAGCCACCTGATCTGCTGCAATTTTTCCATCCATCGCAGAAATCGCTTGTTCTGCCGAAAGTAATGTTCGCTGAGCATCTAGCACAGGTAAATAACTTTGGCGTCCCATTTTAAAAAGCGTTGTTGAGTCCTGCTCTGCTTTTTGTGCTTTTTCTTTCGCATTTTCAAGTAAAGCAAGACGATCAAGATGACGTGCATAGACTTCTAATGCACTTTCTGTTTCACGTAGCGCATTTAGAACTGCGCCATCAAATTGCGCATAAGCGACTTGTTCATCAGCTTCGACGCTACGAATATGTGCTTTTACTCGTGTACGATCGGGAAATTGCCAGCTAATCAACGGTCCAATCGAATACTTAATCGTATCCGCCTGCAAAAAATGACTATCCAATCCGACAGAACCCAATGATGCTCCAAGCGTCACTTTAGGATAGAGATCAGCAGTAACGACGCCGATTTTTGCTGTTGCTGCATGTAGTTCAAACTCAGCACGACGAACATCAGGACGACGCTTGAGCATCGCCATACCATCGCCAATTGGCAATGGCGTTTTCAGCTCTGGTTCATGCGTACAATGTGCAATTGCGGTTGGAAATTCTGCTGGCGGTTTACCTGTCAAAACTGCCAGACGATACAGCGCAAGGCGTTGTTCCGCTTCCAGAAGCGGCAAACTGGCACGAATCTGATCTTCTTGCCCTGATGAACGTGTCGTATCCAAAGAAGTACCACGACCAGCCTTAAATAAACGTGTCGTCAACGCTGTACTCTGAGCTTGCAGCGCAAGATTCTTTTTGGCGATCTCGATTTCATTTCCAGCCGAACATACACTCAAATATGCGCGGGTCGTTTCTGCAACAACAGTAATCCGAGTTGCGTCATGGGCAGCACGTGCGGCGGCGAGATCTGCTTTTGCCGATTCAATTGAACGTGAAATTTGTCCAAATAAATCGACTTGATAAGAAATACTTGCCCCCATGCCGTAGACATAACTATTAGGCAATGGTTTGCCTTCTGTCGGTATCAGAAGTTCTTCGGCAGAATAACGCGCCCATTGTGGTGATGCCTCTAATGTCGTCGTTGGACGTCTGCTTGCATCTGCATAATCCAGACCCGCTTGAGCTTTGACTAAACGTGCTTGTGCAACACGCAAGTCTGTATTTGCAGCCAAAGTTTGCTGAATCAAATCATTTAAAGCTGGATCTTGATAGAGTTTCCACCATTCATTTGGGACAGGATCATTCACAAAAGCAGAGTCTTTGCCGCTTAGAAATGCGCCATTTGCGCTCGATTGATTGATCACTGAATCTGATGGACGATGATAATTCGGTCCCACTGTCGTACAAGAAGTCAAAGCAACAGACGTAACCACTGCAATTGCGGAAACCAATAAAAGGCGACGCATTACGAAGCTCCTTGCCCAAGAGCTTGCTGAGAGCCTTGCTGTTTAACAGCTTGCTTGTCTACGACTTTTTGATCTGCTTTTTTGGGAACAACTTCTACAGTTGCTGTACGACCGACCACTAATTGTGTATCGGCAGGAACTTTATCCAGTACTACGCGAACGGGAATACGTTGTGCCAATCTAACCCAGTTAAATGTCGGATTTACGTTCGCCAAAAGATTCGAACTTGCACCCAATTCACGATCTTCAATACCACCAGCAATACTATCGACATGACCAGTCAGCTTGTTGTGATCACCCATCAGGTGAACATTCACCTCATCGCCAACATGAATGTGGTCAATCTTGGTTTCTTCAAAATAACCCATCACGTAAATCGACTGTAGATCAATTAATGCCATAATTGGATGTCCAGCCGTTGCATAAGTACCTGGTAGCAAACCAAAGTTTGTCACTTGACCATTCACAGTGGCTTTAATTCCAGTTCGATTGAGATTTAATTCAGCGGCATCCAGAGCTGATTTTGCTTGAACCAGACTTGCGCTTAATTGATCACGTTTGGCGAGACTTTGTTCACTTTGCTCTGCAGATACCAACTCCTTAAGAGAACGATTACGCTGCACTTCACGTTCGGCTTGCTCTAATTGTGTTTGTACACTAGTTATCGCAGCTTTTGCCTGATCAACAGCGACTTGATAACGATCACGATCAATCACAAACAGCACATCACCAGCCTTCACGATCTGATTATCTTTGACTCGAACATCAGTCACCAAACCAGACACATCAGGCGCTATTTGCACTAAGTTCGCGCGCACACGACCGTCACGAGTCCACGGCTCAACTTTGTAATGCACCCAAAGCAAATACGCGATAACCAAAGCAATCACGACCACAATGCTTGTGATGGAAAATCGAATAAACTGCGTCAATTTAGTATTCATGGATGATCAACTCAACATCGTGAAAAGTGGTGCTGCAAAGGTGGACAGAGATAATGTAATCACACCCCAGAGAATAATAAATAGAGAAACATCAAGAAGATTTTGATGTGCAACAAATCCATAAAACCCAATCGACTGTAGCACTTTGCGGACAACGATATGGAGCATTCCAGCAATCGCTGCTGCAAATAACCCTGTACTGATATAAACACCAAAAATATTAACCTCAGCAATCATGATTAAGGCTCTCCTTCTTGAGCAGCAATGGCTTGAAACGCCGTCGCATGAGGAAATAGATTTCGCCTTAAACCCACACTGGCAATCAAACCATGTAAACGCGGATCTTCAGCGAATAATAAACTCCGATCTGCCGCCGCAAGCGACCTGATTTTTAAAATATCATTAATAATGACATCAATATCTTCAAGCAATTCTGTTCTAGGTTGACGATAACCATGATGCGCCATGCTTAAGAAATAACGTGATAATTTCTGCATGAGCTGATTAACTTTGACTTGAATCGGTTGCGGCATATCGAGTTTTGCCATTCGCAAATCCAAAATATTAAAACCGATCGGCAAACCTCTAAGCGCCTTATCAATCTTGGATTGCTCTGAATCTGGAGCGGTCACCACACGCGGAATCAACAGGCCCAAACGATCTAACATCACACTGGCCCATGTCACTTGATAGTGATGATAAGGACCAATTGCATGATTTGAAAGTTCCTTCCAACCAGCACGTAAAATACGATGAATACTGGTTTCCGTACTGATGACACGAATCAACAAAGTCACCACCAGTGCCATCAACACACCAATCGTTGCAATCAAATTACCCATAAAAAATGCAACAAAATCAGTATGTGGTATAGAAGTGAAACCAATCCCAGGTACGACAATCATACCAATACTGAGCGCACTAAACATCGTTGGCGGATTTGCCAAATAAACACCAATCAGCATGATTAAAGGAAATAAAGATAATGCAAGCATTGGAAAGCTATTGATTGCTGGAAAAATGCCAAATACATAAAGCAAGGAAACAGGAAATGCGATCAATGTTGCAATAAACATTTTCTTCTGCATCACTGTAGGATTATCGCTGGTCGCAAAAATACAGCACATCACCGCAGTCAAACTGACAGCCGAAGCTCCTTGAGTCCATTCCGTCGCCATGACAAATGCCGCACAGACAATGGTTGCAACAACCGTGGTAAATCCTGAATAGGCAGCAAGACCTTTATCAATATGCAACGGGCGATTTCGGTTAATTGACACAATCGCTTTCAGGATTGGGCTTGGTTTTTTATGCGGTTCAAGAACTACAGAATAAAGTGCCAAACTATCTGCCCACAATTGAATTAAATCAATCAAACGCGTCACAAGATTGAGTTCCAGAATATCTTGCCATGACGTAGAAGCAGCATGTGTGACTGCAATTGCTCGGCATCGATCCATCATTGCTGTGATTTGCTGTTGCTCAACACCTTTGGTCAGTTCAATTAGGTTTTTATTGACCTCAATATTGTTAATATCATGCTCTAAAACCCAAGTCTTAATCGTTTTGACCAGTTGATCCGTTTCCTCAGGAATGCCTTTAAAATTTCTCAATGCTTCAAGACGATCTTCAACCGCATAAATCATCGGTAATAACAGAATGAGTCGTTCTTCAAGTGCGCGAATGGCATTGATATATTGACGAGAGGCAATCACTTCAAACTTGAAATTGGTCCCTAAAATTGTCAGCTCTGTAAGATCGAGTGCAATACGCCGCCTTGCTCTTTTAGCAGCAAGCTCAGGCTCTGCTTCTAGCGCAGACACCAACCAGTTTTTTCCATCAGAAAGTGTTTTATTGATCTTTGCGAGTACAACGCCTTCCACGCTCACAGGAAAAATTAAACTATGGGTGATTGAGGCACATAACACACCGATCGTAATTTCCTCGACACGAGCCACAGCATTATCAAATAATCCAGAAGGATTCACGATTTCTGGCAATCCAACCAGCGCAGCTGTATATCCCGCAAGCATAACAATATAGCTTCGCGGAGTTCGATCAAGTAAAGAAATATAAAGGCACAAACCGACCCAACTGGCAATGATACAGACCAGTAATATCGGAGTATTCACAAAATTTGGAATAATGACTAATGCTGCCGCAGCACCAATTAAAGTGCCCATGACACGATAGAGTGCCTTAGACCAGATGGCACCTGCAAATGGTTGACTCGTAATAAAAACAGTGAGCACTGCCCACACAGGATTGGTCAGATTAAGGCTGTACGCAACAAACAATGCTATAATGACTGCAAGGTAGCAGTTAAAGGCAAAAATCAAACCTCGTTTGTTAAAGGCGCTCATATCAGAAATTAGCCCTAATTGTTCTTTGATTAAACTAGCGATTTATTGAACAAAGACTCAATATCTAACTTACTCAATAAGCCATCAAAAGTTAAGTCATTTATGAAGACTAAATCGTCTGATTCCATAATTCGATGCGCTGTTGAATCTGAGAAACAGGTAAATCTAAAATATCACTGACAACTGCATATAAATCTACGCCTGCTGCTTTAACAGGAGTAATATTTTCAGCCGTTAAACCACCAATCGCACAAATGGGTAATTCAAACATGGCTTTAGCTTTTGCAAGCGTTTCAACAGATACTTGTTGTGCATTTGGTTTCGTTGATGAGGGAAAAACAGCACCGAAAGCAAGATAGCTTGCACCTTCTTGATCTGCATCACATGCCAACTCAAGTGAATTATGACAAGTGCGCCCAATAATGGCATTTTTGCCTAAACGTTTTCGAGCATCAACGAGCGAACCATCACCCTGCCCTAAATGCACGCCGCATTGTAAACGCTCAGCCAAATCAATATTGTCATTAATGACTAAAGATACCTTGTAATGATTGCTTAACAACTGAATTTCTTGAGCTTCTTGTTCTTGTAGATGTATCGGTGTTTTTTTTCGGCGGTACTGCAATAAAGCAATACCTGATTGACATGCAACCTCTAATTTAGGCAATAAATCGGATAGCGGATCATCATTGGTAATGAGGTAAATACCTTGTAATGGCGATGGTGTTGTCACGGTTGGCTTCATAAAAAATTAAATTGCTTTGAAGTCTTCCCCTGAGGGCATGGATATCTACACAAATTTTAATAGTTTGATTTTACAGATGCTTTCAAATCTCCCCTTGCCCCTCTTTATCTAAAGAGGGGTAAAAGCTCCTTCCTTTAGAAAAGGAAGGTCGGGATGGATTTGACAGGCATACGATAAATAAACCTCAGAAGATGTGTAGATACCCATGCTCTCAGGGAAAGGAGCTGAATAGCTTTGAACTGTTAAGAAATCCGATCAAACTCTTTACCTTTCAAGCTAATACGGCCACGTAAAATATCGCTATACATACGGAAATCAGAAATGAAGCTATAGATTGGCTGTTTAAATGACGCAGGTTTATTTTTTTCAAAAATAAAATGACCAACCCATGCACAGGCATAACCTGCACCCACACCCATCAAGGCATAACGAATTTTACCTTTTTTAATCGCATAACCAAGACCGATCAACCCCAAAGTGCTGCCTGCAAAGTGCAAACGACGACTGGTTGCATTGGAATGCTCAGTCAGATAAAACTGATAAAACTGTTCGTAATTTTTAATTGGCATTACTGCTTTGCGACTCTCTTGGCTTTGTAGATCGTTCATTACCATATCCTTCTGGGGTGACCATTTGATATATTTGTCAATGCAATATGCCTATTCATAAGCATCATGCAGCATTCTACCTCAAGAACAAGTTTAAAATCAGGTAAACTACACACCTTGTTCTTTGTCTTTTTTGTATTTTAGCTTTGTACTTTGGAAAAACTGATGACCGCTCTTGCTCGCCGTAACATTTATCACATTACTTGCGCCGATGGTCTAGAGCGGTTGCTTGCAGAAGAAGTCACAGAACTTGGCGCAACAGTTGTTGACCATCAGCCGCCATTTCAGCAAGGTCGAGTCATTATCGAAGGCACTTTAGAAACAGCATATCGAATTTGTTTGTGGTCACGGCTCGCCTCGCGTGTTCTTTTGCCGTTATTTACTGTTGAAGTCAAACGACAAGATGTGCGCGATGTTGCAGAAGAACTGTTTGAAGCTGCGCGTGATTTTGATTGGTCATTGGTGTTCAGTCCACAAAGCACTTTTGTTGTGCGGATTCAATCTGAACGCGAAGTCAAAATGAACAGCCAATTTGCTACATTACGCGTGAAAGACGCGGTGGTGGATAGCTTTATGGACAGTCATGGTCGCCGTCCAAGCATTGATACGCAAAACGCAGAAATTACTCTGACAGTTCTCGCTGGATTACGCCAACATACCTTTAGTTTAGATTTATCTGGTGATAGTTTGCATCGTCGTGGTTATCGTCATGCGATGACCGATGCTCCACTCAAAGAAAACCTTGCTGCCGCTATCCTTCGTCTAGCTCATTGGCATTCAGGCGGCTCTTCGAAAAAGTACAACACGCTCATTGATCCAATGTGTGGTTCAGGAACATTTGTGATTGAAGCGTTGCTCATGTCCACAGATCGTGCGCCGGGTTTAAATCGTCGTTTTGGCTTCTCAGGTTGGTCTGGGCATGATGGTGCAATTTGGCAAAAACTCAAACTTGAAGCCCAAGATCGCTTTGAAGCAGCTCTTGATCACTTGATCAATTCGGATGAATATCCGCTGATTGTTTTTGCATTTGATGCCGATTGGGAAGCTGTGAAAGCCACACGTACCAACCTTATTGCCGCGGGTTTAGAACGTTGTTTGCCTTTTATCAAACTTGAAGAACGTACCCTTGCAGATTGGCCTGACTTCCAGTTACGTGAACACGAAGACAAAGCTTTAGTGATTACTAATCCTCCGTATGGCGAACGTTTGGGCGATAAAGTCAGTAATCGTGCGCTATATCAAGGTTTAGGCTATCTCCTGCAAAAGTTTGCACCAAGCCAACACGCCGCAATCATCGCCTCTCAAATTGAACAAGCGGACGTCTTACAACTCAATCACATCAGCAATACTCGTTTGATGAATGGTAAATTGCCAATTTACATCCGTATTGGTGAAATCGCAGCATCCGTAAATAAGCCATCGTTCTTGCAAGCATGGCATACACCAACGATTGAATTTACTGAAGAAAATGCGGGCTCCAAAGACTTCATCAATCGCCTCATTAAAAATGTCAGTAACTTCAAAAAACAAGCTGTTCGTGAAGGCGTAACCAATTTACGAATTTACGATGCCGATTTACCTGATTTTAATCTGGCAATCGATCTCTACGGCGACCAAGTGCATGTACAAGAATATGCCCCACCTAAAACCATTGACCCTGAAAAAGCAAAAATGCGCTTTAACTTGGCTCTGGCAGCAATTCGCCAAGTGTTAGGAATGGCACGTGAACAGGTCTATATCAAAACCCGCGCACGCCAAAAAGGCAATGATCAATACGAAAAGAAAAGTGATACAGGCAAACGCTCTATTGTGCAGGAAGGCCGCGCGCGCCTTTATGTCAATTTCACTGATTATCTCGACACTGGATTATTCCTAGACCACCGCCCAATGCGCTTAAAAATTGCTCAGGAAGCACGTGGCAAACATTTCCTCAATTTGTATGCATATACCTGTACAGCCAGCGTTCATGCCGCTTTAGGTGGTGCAGCAAGTACAACCAGCGTTGACTTATCAAATACTTATCTGGATTGGGGTAAAAATAATTTTGCCCTCAATGGACTCACTGTTGACCATCCAGATCAACAACACCAGTTTTTTGCTGCCGAAGTCTTTGAATGGCTCAAAGAAGGCAGCGAAATGTATGATTTGATCTTTATCGATCCTCCGACATTTTCCAATTCTAAGAAATTCTTTGGCACATTCGATATTCAGCGCGATCACATGTCATTGATTAAACGTGCAATGAACCGTTTACAAAGTGACGGCGTACTTTATTTCTCAAACAACTTCCGTAAGTTTGAACTGGATGAATTATTGCCAGAAATGTTTGAGATTAAAGAAATTACTCATTTGACCATTGGCTTTGATTTCAAACGTAATCAGCTTCATCGCGCATGGGAAATTCGACATTTTCCAGTTTAAGGTTATTGAAAAATAAGCTCAGTTCATTGAGCCTGTCGAAATGAACGGTACCTGAAAAGTAATGATTGATGAGATGTCCACTTCGACAAGCTCAGTGAACTTTGTTACCATTTTTCAATTCGAAAGAATATGGTGGGAAGATGACACTTAAACTCAACATTATCGGATGTGGCAATGTCGGAAAAACCTTAGCGCATCTTTGGTTTCAGCATGATATTTTTCAAATCCAAGATGTATGTAATCGTTCCTTAGACAGCGCACAAAACGCATGCGCTTTTATTGGGCAAGGCAACCCAATTCAATCTTTCAATGATCTTCGTCCTGCGGATGTATTTTTAATTGGTACAGCAGATCAATCAATTTCAGATTGCTGTGAACTTTTAGTTGAATCAAATGTGCTACAAGCAGGAAATATTGTTTTCCATTGCAGTGGCGCACTTCCCGCTTCAATTCTCAATCAAGCAAAAAGCAAAGGTGCATTCATTGCCAGCATTCACCCAATTAAAAGTTTTGCCGATCCAAGTTTATGTATTACGAATTTTGCGGGAACATTTTGTGGTGCTGAAGGCGACGAGGCTGCGCTTGTCGCCTTAGAAAATGCCTTTCAAACTATTGGCGGACAAATACTGCAAATCGATAGTGACAATAAAACCTTCTATCACGCAGCCAGTGTGGTGGCGAGTAACTATCTCACGGCATTACTTGAACTCAGTATTCAAAGCTATGTCAAAGCTGGCTTAACCCGAAAACAAGCCTTACAAATCATAGAACCGATTGCACATGGAACAATTAAAAATATCAGTGAACTAGATACTGCCAAAGCATTAACAGGACCAATCGCTCGTGGTGATGTATCGACCGTTACAACACAATTAAATGCCTTTCAGACTTGGAAACCTGAATATAGGGAGTTATATCGACTGTTGGGCGGCGTTGCTTTAGATTTATCGATGATTAAAAATTCAGCACATTCCGACGCATTAGATTCTTTAGCCAAATTATTAAAATAATAAATTTGCATTTCAACTATCTAATATCTAACTACACCTTATCAATCATTGACCTTTTTTCTTCTTGAAATCGATTTTATGACAATATACATTGTCATATTGTTTATGTTAGTCTCAAAACCCTTGATGGTTACGCTTTTAATCGAATTAGCCGATACTAGATTCAAATCATTATCTTTGGAATTTTGCTATGAGTGCACAGTTCACGCCTTCTCCCTATGCTGATTTTATGCAACAAACCACCGTTAAAGTCGGCGAGCTAGATTTTCATGTTGAGATAGGTGGCAAAGAAGACGCACCGATCATCTTATTGGTTATGGGTTTGGGCGCACAAATGTTGCTCTGGCGTGACTGGTTTTGCAAAGAACTAATCGACTCAGGTTATCGTGTTATACGTTTTGATAATCGCGATATTGGCTTATCGAGCAAAATGCGCATGAAATCGCCGCGTATGAATCAAGCCAAACTCATGGCACGCTTTACTTTAGGTTTAAAAACAGAAGGTGCACTCTACAATCTCTATGATTTAGCCAATGACGCCAAAGGCATTTTGGACGCGCTAAATATCGATAAAGCACATGTCATTGGCGCATCAATGGGCGGAATGATTTCGCAAATTCTTGCAGCTCGTTATCCAGAAAAAGTAGCATCATTAGGATTATTATTCACCAGTAATAATCGTGCATTTTTGCCGCCACCATTTCCTAAACAATTTAATGCCCTGACTGGTCGCCCAGCTTCACAAAATGAAGAGGATCTGCTCAAACATTCTCTTCGCTTATTTGACGCAATTGGTACACCAAACCAGAGCAGTGTTGAAAGTCAATTAGAGTTTGCTCGCACGCTTTTCCGTCGTAGCTATTCTCCTGCTGGCGTCATGCGCCAATATTTGGGTGTACTCAGCACAGGTTCGCTCACTGCTGAAGATGCAAAAATTAAAGCACCTACTGTTGTATTGCATGGCAGTCTGGATCGACTACTTCCTCCAGCTCATGGTCGTGCGACGGCAAAAGCGATCAAAGGTTCTACATTTCACTTAATTAGCGGGATGGGACACGATATTCCAGAAGCCTTTACGCCTATTCTGGTCAGACTTTTTACCCAGAACATGAAAAAAGCAGCTAAGGCATAAAATGTCAGCACTTCCTTCATTACGCCAATTATCATATTTGGTCACACTTGCAGAAACATTGCATTTCACCGAAGCCGCAAAGCGCTCTTTCGTCACTCAATCGACGCTATCAGGTGGGATTATTGAGCTTGAACGCGTTTTAGGTGGTGCGCTAGTTGAGCGGAGTCGTCAAACTGTTCGGCTTACACCACTTGGTGCACAAGTTGTTGAACGCGCACGATTAATTTTGGCGGACGCAGGCGACTTACTTAAACTCAGCCGTGAAATGGGTGAGCCTTTAACTGGTGACTTGCATTTAGGTGTCATTCCAACGATTGCACCCTTTGTATTATCCAAACTTTTAGCATCAGTGCGTAAGCAATATCCAAAACTGAATCTGCGCATTCATGAAGCACAGAGTCAGACTTTGGTACAAAATCTGGAAAATGGTGATCTGGATTTAGTGCTACTCGCGCTACCTTTTCTTACTGAAAATTTGCAGGTCACATCTTTACAAACCGAACCACTCCTTCTGGTTTGTCATCAAGATGATCCGCTTGCAACCAAAACAAACCAGCAAGTCAGCCAACTCCCGCTGGAACAATTATTGTTGTTAGAAGAAGGTCATTGCTTACGCGAACATGCGCTCAGCGTGTGCAGTTTAGGTGATCGTGCGAATTTAGGAGATTTGGAAGCAACGAGCTTACCCACTCTCGTTGAAATGGTTGCCGCAAAATTGGGGTTTACTCTGATACCACAGATGGCCATTGATTCTGGTTTCTTACAAGGCTATCCGACTCTTGTCTGTCAGCCACTGGTTGAGCCACCTGTACGAACACTTGCTCTACTCGCCAGAAAAAGTACGACTCAGCAAACTGAACTGATGGCGTTGGCTGAGATTGTGAAAGGGTTATAATCTATTTTCTGTAGAATAAAGTTTCAAGCTTTCTAAATAAAAACTATCTTTACTTTATTCTATTCAGAGAGAATCATGGAAATAATCATAGATTTTAGTGATATCAGAAATAAAGAAGATTTTCACTACCTATTTAAAAAAGTAATGGGTTTTCCTGAATTCTATGGCAACAACATGGATGCTTGGATCGATTGTATGTCTTACATAGATAGTCCAGATGCACAAATGTCATCCATTTTAGTCAGCCCGAATGAAAGCCTCGAAGTAGTTCTAGTAAACACTAAGACTTCCAAAGTCGTTCCTAACCTATTACAGGAACTCGTAGAGTGCACCGCAACAGTAAACCAAAAATTTATAGAATCAGACTCTAAAACCCGAATAAAAATTGTTGCAACCTGACATACTTAATCTAACAAATGTTAAATCTGTTCTTAACTTCTAATATTGATTATCAATGCAGAAAAACCGCCCAAAAAGAGCGGTTTTTCTTAATAAGCTAGTTTAAGCGTCTTCTTTCACACCAGTCATATCGACAGACGTATCATCCATCACTTCAATGTTACTACGCTTACCTTTCTTCGCTTGATCGTTGCGACGATTTTCAAGCTTACTGAGGTAATCTGCATCAATACCACCTGTGACATAGTTACCATCAAATACAGAACAATCAAATTGCTGAATGCTTGGATTACCTTCGCGAGCCGTATCAATCAAATCATTCAAATCTTGATAAATCAAACGATCTGCACCAATGATCTGACGAACTTCCTCTACGCTATGACCAGATGCGATCAGCTCACTTTTTGCTGGCATATCAATGCCATAAACATTCGGGAATTTCACAGGTGGTGCAGCCGACGCAAAAAATACCTGTAGTGCACCAGCGTCACGCGCCATTTGAATAATCTCATGACAGGTTGTGCCGCGCACAATAGAATCATCAACCAACAGAACATTCTTGCCTTTAAATTCCAACTCAACAGGATTCAGCTTTTGGCGGACTGATTTCTTACGCTGACTCTGACCTGGCATGATGAACGTGCGACCGATATAACGGTTTTTCATGAAGCCTTCGCGGTATTTCACACCCAAGATTGATGCAAGCTCAAGCGCTGAAGTACGACTTGTTTCAGGAATCGGAATGACCACATCAATTTTATGGTCTTCGCCCCATTCACGGATGATTTTATGAGCAAGTTTTTCCCCCATACGCATCCGTGACTTATAAACCGAAATGCCATCAATCGTAGAATCTGGACGTGCAAAATACACGTATTCAAAGATACATGGATTGTAGACTGGATTTTTGGCGCAAACTTTAGTGAAAATTTGGCTATCTGAGTTAATAAAAATTGCTTCACCTGGCAGAATATCACGTACAACACGGAATCCTAATGCTGTAATTGCAACGGATTCAGAAGCTAGGATGTATTCCATTTTGCCATTTTCAGCTTCGCGCTCGCCATAGATCAATGGACGAATTCCATGTGGATCGCGGAAACCTAATAAGCCATACCCTGTGACCATTGCAATTGCTGCATAACCACCTTCACAGCGACCATAAACCTTGGTCACTGCATCAAAAATATCATTTTCTGTTGGATTTTCACGGCCAAGCGCTTGCAGTTCGTGAGCAAACACATTCAACAAAACTTCTGAATCTGAGTCGGTATTGATATGACGCAAATCAGAGCGGAATAAAGTCGCAGAGATTTTATCAGCGTTGGTGAGATTACCATTGTGCGCCAAAGTGATGCCGTATGGCGAATTCACATAGAACGGCTGCGCTTCTGCTGCACTAGAAGAACCTGCGGTTGGGTAACGCACATGTCCCATCCCAAAGTTACCAACTAAACGGCGCATGTGGCGCGTATGAAATACGTCACGAACCATGCCGTTTTCTTTACGCAAAAATAAACGTCCATCCTGAAAGGTGACAATACCAGCAGCATCTTGCCCACGATGCTGAAGCATCGTTAAAGCATCATATAACATTTGATTAACTGGCGTTTGAGCGGCAATGCCTACGATTCCACACATAACAACCTCGCGGATGGCTAAGACTAAAAATAAA
>JASLGO010000108.1 GCA_030150135.1 Aquirhabdus sp. | reverse complement strand
TGTCTACTGAAGCAGTGATCAATAAAAAGGGTGAAGAAGAACGTCAAAAGTCTTTCAACTCAATTTACATCATGTCCGACTCTGGTGCGCGTGGATCGGCAGCTCAGATTCGTCAGTTGGCGGGTATGCGTGGTCTGATGGCGAAACCATCTGGTGAGATCATTGAAACGCCAATTAAGGCGAACTTCCGTGAAGGTTTGACTGTTCTCCAGTACTTTATTTCGACACACGGTGCGCGTAAAGGTTTGGCGGATACGGCACTGAAAACTGCGAACTCGGGTTATTTGACTCGTCGTTTGGTAGACGTGGCGCAAGATTTGGTCATCACTGAGCCAGATTGTGGTACTGAAGATGGTATTTACATCACGCCATTGATTCAAGGTGGTGACGTGATTGAACCATTACGTGACCGTGTATTAGGTCGTGTTGTGGCGATTGATTTGATGACCCCAGGAAGCGATGCAGTACTTGCACCAGCGGGTACTTTATTGGATGAGAAGTGGGTTGAGCGTTTAGAGATTGCCGGTGTAGACGAAGTGAAAACTCGCTCTGTGATCAGCTGTCGTACTCGTTTCGGTGTGTGTGCGAAATGTTACGGTCGTGATCTGGCGCGTGGTCATCTGGTTAATGCGGGTGAGTCAGTTGGTGTTATGGCTGCTCAATCGATTGGTGAACCAGGTACACAGCTCACCATGCGTACGTTCCACGTTGGTGGTGCGGCGAGCCGAGCATCTGCAGTCAGCAGTATCCAAGTACGTAACAAAGGTACAATTCGTTTCCATAACATCAAGACTGTACAGCATCATAAAGGTCATTTGGTTGCGGTATCTCGTTCTGCGGAAATTGGTGTTGCAGACGATATCGGTCGTGAGCGCGAACGTTATCGTTTGCCATATGGTGCGTCAATCAGTGTACAAGATGGTCAAGCCGTAGAAGCAGGTCAGATCATTGTGAACTGGGATCCGCATACACACCCATTGATTACCGAGGTTGCAGGTAAGGTCAAGTTTGTTCAGATTACTGAAGGTTTGACCGCTGCGACTAAAACTGAAGATGCAACAGGGATGTCGTCTATCGAAATCCTGCAGGCAAAAGATCGTCCAGCATCTGGTAAAGAGTTACGTCCTTCAGTTGCGCTCTATGATGCAAACGATAAACCGCTCATGGTTGAGGGTACTGATCAGCAGATCCAGTATTTCTTGCCTTCACAAACCGTTTTGACTGTACGTGACGGTGATGTGATTGGTGTGGGTGATGTGATTGGTCGTGTACCACAAGAGTCTTCACGTACTCGCGATATTACCGGTGGTCTACCACGTGTAGCCGACTTGTTTGAAGCGCGTAAGCCGAAAGAGTTTGCGATTCTGGCCGAAGTAAGTGGTGTGATTACGTTTGGTAAAGAAACCAAAGGTAAGAATCGTCTGCTGATTACCCCAGAAGATGGTTCTGAAGTACATGAAGAGCTGATTCCAAAATGGCGTCAAATCAACGTGTTTGAAGGCGAACATGTAGAAAAAGGCGAAGTCATCAGTGATGGCCCGCAGAATCCACATGACATTCTACGTCTCAAAGGCGAAGAACAATTGGCAACTTACATTGTCAATGAAGTGCAGGATGTTTATCGCTTACAAGGCGTTAAGATCAACGATAAGCATATCGAAGTGATCATCCGTCAGATGCTGCGCAAAGTGGATATTATTGAAGGCGGCGACTCTTCATTCATTAAAGGTGAGCAAGCTGAATACGCACGCGTTACCGAAGAAAATGAAGCATTGTTAGCTCAAGGTAAGTTCCCAGCACGTTTTGAACGTATTCTGATGGGTATCACCAAAGCATCGTTGTCGACTGACTCGTTCATCTCTGCTGCGTCGTTCCAAGAAACAACGCGTGTACTGACCGAAGCAGCTGTGACAGGTAAAGAAGATCAATTACGTGGTCTGAAAGAAAACGTTGTGGTTGGGCGTTTGATTCCAGCGGGTACTGGTCTGGCTTACCATCAAGCACGTCGTCAACAAGATGCAATTGATGCTGAAGCAGAGCTGTCAACAATTGCGACAGACTTCTCGGAAGTAGATCAGGCATTTAGCCAAGCTCTGAATGAAGAGTAAGTGTGAGCGATAGGTTGCTTTAAAATAAAAAAGGAGGCTTAAGCCTCCTTTTTTATTTCTAATTTTTACCCAGTCCTGAAGAAAGTTAATATCTTGGATGTTTATTTTGCGGGATATCAAAAACCAAAAAAGTTAAATCGATGAGACCGTTGATGAGAAAGAAAAAATGACCTATCAAACTGTATAAGAAAAATATGTTTTTCATCTTAATCAAGTTTCAGAATGTGAAAGAAATTATTATGTTGATCTAGTCTTTCATCTTGTTACTGAAAAAAGAGGGGTGTGGGATTTTAAATGAAAAAAGAGCGCAAATATTTTTGCGCTCTTTCTTTTAGAATGGAGATTCAAGCGGAGTGCTTGGTGTGATTGTTGTGCTTGCTTGGGACTTGGGTTTGGTGACAGATTTTGCTTTATGCAAAGGTGCAGATGCGCTATCTGTTATAGGCGTCTGTGGTGGTTGCTTTTTGTTTGTTTCAGGTGAATCTGTTGCAGATGTATTTGCACTAGGCTCAACAGGTTTTGCCTTTGGTGGATGTTGGGTTGTTGGCTTTGTAGGGAGTGGTTGTATGATTTGATCTGGTGTGTTGGCCAGAGCATGTGCCATATATTCACTCCAAATTGGCAAAGCGGCTACACCACCAAATTCTTTACGGCCTAGCGTTCTTGGTTGATCAAATCCAACCCATGCAACCGCGACCAAATCAGGATTAAAACCAGAGAACCAAGCATCTTTAGCATCGTTTGTCGTCCCTGTTTTACCGCCTAAATCGTGGCGGCCTAGCTGCATAGCCGCATAACCTGTACCGTGCGCGATTACGTCACGCAAGATACTAGCCATATCCGATGCGGTTTTAGCTGTTAAGATACGTTGGGCTTTCGGATAATTTGTTGCAGGTGTTGCAGGTGTTGCAGGTGTTGCAGGTGTTGCAGGTGTTGCAGGTGTTGCATTGATGCTGCCATCTGGATTTGTTGTGATTTGAGTTACTTTTGTGTCCGTACCATTTTCTGCTTGATCAGCATCACTTTGAGTATCACATTCATGACATACGCGAACAGGATTAGCTGTAAATAGAACATCACCCTTATAATTTTCAATGCGTTGTATAAAGTAAGGCTGAATTCGATAGCCTCCATTCGCGAAGGCTGCATATCCCGTTGCTAACTGAATAGGTAAGACTTGCGCAGCACCGAGCGCGAGTGCGAGATCTTTAGGTAGTTTGTCTTTCATGAGTCCGAAGTGATTGAGGTGTTCAATCGCGCGATTAACCCCAACTGCTTGGAGCAAGCGAATAGAGACCATATTTCGAGATAAATAGAGTGCTCGGCGGAGTGTAATGGGTCCCATGAATTTTCCGTCAGAATCCTGTGGGCGCCATTTTCCAATCTGTATAGGCGAATCACTAACAATGCTTAAAGGTGTAAAGCCACGTTCCAATGCGAGTGAATAAATAAATGGTTTTATATTTGACCCAGGTTGTCTCCAGCCTTGCATACTGCGATTAAAGTTACTTCTGGAAAAATCGTAGCCACCAACAACAGCTTGAATTGCGCCATCATTGGGGTCGAGCGAAACAAGTTGTGCTTCGGCAGCAGGAAGTTGATCGAGTGTCCAATTAATATGATTCCATGCAGCTTTGGAACGACTTGTCTTGGGTGTCGTGAGCTGGGTGCTTCCATTATCCTCATTTTTTGATGCCGATAGATTGTTTTGAGAATTAATGATTTGCTGCACTTTATCTTCGGATAAATCGGGGCGTAAACGAATAATGTCGTTGACGTTCACAATTTCTGCTGCATTTTTTGGAGGACCACCGACATAATCAGTTGAATGGTAGCGTCGTGCCCATGACATGCCGCTCCAAGGTATGGTTGTCGTTAAGCCATTTGCGAACGTTGCGTCAAAACTGTGATCAGAAACTTTTGTGACTTGAGCAGGCCATAAATTGTTAATGACGTAGAAGCTTGTCAAAGGTTTTGTTGTTGATTCGGCTCCACGCCAACCGTGTCGATGATCATAGGCTTCTAAGCCTTTATGTACGGCATCTACCGCCATTTGTTGGCGATCGGAAGAGATCGTTGTATAGACGCGATATCCAGAATTTAAGACATCTTCACCGAACTCTTCAATCATTGCACTGCGAACCATTTCTGATACATAGGGCATATCGACATCTAATCGTTTGGTGCTATAGCTGTAATGCAAACCTAAAGGGGCATTAATATTTTGTTTGTATTGGTCTTGAGTAATAAAACCTAACTGAAGCATACGACCAATAATCCAATTACGGCGTTCTATTGCTCGTTCTGGATCGTTAACAGGATTGTATTTTGTAGGCGCTTTTGGCAGCCCTGCAATCATTGCCATTTCTGCGATGGTGAGATCTTTGAGAGGCTTTTGGTAATATACTTTTGCCGCTGCAGCAATACCGTACGCGTGCTGTCCTAAAAATATTTTATTCACATACAAAGTAAAAATTTCTTGTTTATTCAGGTTCTGTTCTATTTTTCTTGCTAAAAATATTTCGGTGAGTTTGCGCTTTAAAGTTCGTTCTGGGGTGAGGTAGTAGTTTTTTGCAACTTGCATCGTGATTGTTGAGCCACCAGTCTGCGAGCTACCACTTTGAAGTGCTTCAGTCACTGCACGTCCTAAACCTTTAAGGCTTACTCCATTATGTGTAAAGAATGAGGAATCTTCGGCTGCTAAGAAAGAATCAACCATTAAAGGAGGAATTTCAGCATAAGTCACAGGATGTGAAATTTTTTCACCAAACTCGCCGATGAGTTTATTATCTTTGGAGTAGACTTGTAGAGGTATCGCTATAGGTGCTGTTTTTAGCTCTGCAATATCTGGGAGGCTTGGCGCAATAAATAGATATAATCCATAAAAACCAATAGGAAGCGACATGATGAGCACAAGTAAAAGTGCAAAAAGTGGGTGAATTCGTCCCATGCAAGATAGCTTTTTCATGACAAGTGCGTTTTAATACCAGTCTCTTCGTTGCGACGTAGTATACCTACAACGGACTTGGTTGGCATCTTATTGCTTTTATTTAACTCTTAATAGGAATTATTTCTGTAAAGATCTTGTATTGCTATAAAAGGCGTGGTATCACTAGTCATGGTGAATTTGTAACTAGATGTGGTGAACCTTTTTATTATTGTGCAGGCTTGTATTTGTAAGGTAAATTAGACGCAAGGATGTCTAGGATTAGACATTAGGTCGTATTTTTTAGATTATGAATTTGTAATATAAGTTGTTAGTGTTGCTTTTAAGTTGTTAGGTGAATTGCTGATCGCAGCATTTCAAATTTGGACAAAACAATAAAAGGGAATTAAACGTGCTTTCCTTTAGACGTAAACAAAACGCCAGTCTTGTAGGACTGGACATCAGCACAACATCGGTCAAGCTTTTGGAACTCAGTATCCGAGATGGTCGATATTATGTTGAAAGCTATGCATCGGAGGCTTTGCCTGCGAACGCGGTCGTTGAAAAAAATATTACTGACGTTGAGGCGGTTGGTGAGGTGATTGCTCGAGTTGTAGCTCGTGCGAAACCGCACTCGTCGCATGCAGCTGTTGCAGTTGCTGGTTCGGCAGTCATTACCAAGCTCATTGATATGGAACCTGATATGAGCGACGACGAGCGTGAAATGCAGATTCGTTTAGATGCT
This sequence comes from Aquirhabdus sp., assembly GCA_030150135.1. Lineage (GTDB taxonomy): Bacteria > Pseudomonadota > Gammaproteobacteria > Pseudomonadales > Moraxellaceae > Aquirhabdus. The sequence goes on along the minus strand of JASLGO010000108.1, from coordinate 801 downwards.
GATCAATATATTCCATACCCTTTGTCTGAAGTAAATCTTGATTTTGAAGTGCTGGGTCCATCAACAGTCGTGCCTGGAAGAGTAAGTGTTCTTTTAGCTGCCTCGCGTTCAGAAAATATAGAGCAGCGTGTGGATGTGCTGGAGATTGGAAATCTAACAGCAAAGGTTGTTGATATCGAGTCTTATGCGATAGAACGTGCATTTGGGCTGATGGTTGATGCTTTGCCTGATGAACCAGATATTGTCGCGATTGTTGATATTGGTCATACGATGACAACATTAAATGTGTTGCGTCAAGATCAAATCATTTATACGCGTGAACAACTCTTTGGTGGTAAACAATTAACGGAAGATATTCAGCGTCGCTACGGTTTGTCTTTTGAGGAGGCGGGTCGCTCTAAAAAAGAGGGAAATTTGCCTGATGATTATGAGCCTGAAGTTTTGATTCCTTTTATGGAGTCTGTTGCGCAGCAGGTTACTCGTTCGCTACAGTTCTTCTTCTCATCTAGTCAATATAACGATGTAGATCATATTTTGCTGGCGGGTGGTAGTGCTGGTATTCCAGGTCTTGCTCGTTTGATTCAAGATAAATTAGGTAATCGTGTTACTGTTGCGAACCCATTCACACATATGGGGTTTGCGCCACAGATAGATACGAACGCGATTGAGAATGATGCGCCAGCGCTCATTATAGCCTGTGGACTTGCACTCAGGAGTTTTGATTAAAATGGCACAAATAAACTTACTTCCTTGGCGTGAAGCGCAGCGAGAAGAGCGAAAAAAAGAATTTATAACGATTAA
>JASLGO010000002.1 GCA_030150135.1 Aquirhabdus sp. | reverse complement strand
CGTGATGAAGTATTGGCAAAGATGGCTGCTGAGAAAGCCCAAGAACAAGCACAACTGGATAAAGAAGCAGCAAAAGCGGAGAAGTCGAAATGAGTTTACATACCGTTCTCTTTGAACTCGGCTGCGAAGAACTCCCGCCAAAAAGCTTAAAAACACTGCGTGACGCATTGCTCAGCGAAGTCACCACTCGCCTTGCAACTGCTGGTTTAGCCTTTGAAAAAATTAACGCTTATGCTGCACCACGTCGCCTTGCGATTCTGATCGAAGGTATTGCAGGTCATCAACCTGATCGCGTCGAAGAACGTCGCGGTCCTGCGGTTGCTGGTGCATTTAAGCCTGACGGTACACCGACGCCTGCGGCACTTGGTTTTGCCAAAGGTGCTGGCGTCGAAGTCGCTGACCTGATCCGCATTCCAACTGACAAAGGCGACTGGCTCGTCCATCGCAAAACCGTCACAGGTCAATCTCTGGATGATTTGTTGCCTGTATTACTGCAAGAATCACTGAATGCCTTACCGATCGCAAAACGCATGCGTTCAGCGGCAAGTCGTACTGAATTTGTTCGCCCTGTTCAATGGGTTGTCTTGATGAAAGACAGTGCTGTCATCTCTGCAACGATTCAAGATTTTGTCAGTGGCAACTTGACCTACGGTCATCGTTTCCATGCGCCTGCTGCGATTGAGTTGAAATCTGCGGGAGATTATTTGGCGGCATTACGCGCAGCTTATGTCGTTGCTGATTTTGATGAACGTCAAAAACTGATTGACGGACAAGTGGAAAAACTCGCGGTCGAAGTGAATGCTCGTGCGCTTGTCCCAGCCGACCTCCGTGACGAAGTCGCTAGTCTGGTGGAATGGCCTGTTGCCCTGCGCGCGACGTTTGAATCGCGCTTCTTGCACGTTCCGCAAGAAGCCCTGATTTCAACCATGCAGGATAATCAGAAATACTTCTGTTTGGTTGATGCCAATAACAAGCTGCAACCGTACTTCATCACCGTATCCAATATCGAAAGCAAAGACCCAACGCAAATTACCTTAGGTAATGAAAAAGTTGTACGTCCACGCCTCACCGACGCAGAGTTCTTCTTTAAGCAAGACCAAAAGCAACCGCTTGCAGCGCGTCAAGAGAAGCTCGCAAACCGTGTATTCCAAGCACAACTGGGTACAATTTGGGATAAAACCGAACGCATTGCAGCACTCGCCAGCTATATCGCAGAACAGATCGGTGCAAATGTTGAACACACTGTTCAAGCAGCCAAACTATCCAAGTGCGACCTTGCCTCAGAAATGGTTGGTGAGTTCCCAGAGCTGCAAGGTATTGCAGGTAGCTACTATGCTGCGCTTGAAGGTGCGCCATCTGACGTATCAGAAGCGATTCGTGAACAGTATTTACCAAAATTCGCGGGTGATGTGTTGCCAGAAACATTGACTGGCGTGAGCATTGCCCTCGCTGATCGTTTAGATACATTGGCAGGTATTTTCGGCATTAACCAACCACCAACAGGTAATAAAGACCCATTCGGTCTACGCCGCGTGGCAATTGGTATTTTGCGTATTCTGATTGAGAAACGTTTGACGTTAAGCCTTGTTGATTTGGTTGAACATGCCGTCACCAACTACGGCACAAAAATCGAAAATCCAGCCAAGACATTGACCGATGCCAATACCTTCTTGCAAAGCCGTTATCGCTCGATGTACGAAGATCAAGGCATGCCTGTGGATGTGATTTTGGCAGTTCAAGCGTTAAATCCAGTGTCGCCACTCGACTTCGATCAACGCATTCGTGCGGTACAACATTTCCGTGCATTGCCCGAAGCAACTGCACTTGCAGCAGCAAACAAGCGTGTAGCAAACATTCTGGCAAAAGAAACTGTGAGTGTTGGAGGTGTTGATGCTGCACTACTCGTTGAGCCAGCAGAAAAAGCCTTGTACGAAACGTTGGAAACGCTTGAGCCACAAGTGCATCCACTGCTTGCAAAATCAGACTACACACCTGCCCTATCACAACTTGCAGCACTGCGCGCACCGATTGATGCATTCTTTGAAAGTGTCATGGTGAATGCTGATGATGCGGCATTGCGCTTGAATCGTTTGCGTTTACTGACACGTCTTCGCGCGTTGTTCTTGAGCGTGGCGGATGTGAGTTTGTTGCAGGGTTAATCAAATCTGGTACGAAAAAGGGCTGAATAATCAGCCCTTTTTCTTATTTTTCAGACCTTGGAAGTTGATTAATCCAACCGCTTCACAAACACCTTAGAATTACGCTGCAAGTTATACATCGCTTGACGTGCCTCAGGTAAATCGTCCACTTCCGCTGGCTCGAAACCTTGTTCGATGAACCACAGCGCAGTCCGCGTTGTTAGTACATACAAGTTTTTAATACCCTTGTTATGCGCCTTTGCTTCCAAATAATCTAAAAGCTCTGCACCACGATTCGACTTACGATAACTTGGGTGAATCGCCACACAGGCAATCTCAGCAGATGGCGGCTCAGACGCTTTGGTTGGGATTGGATACAGCGCTGCGCAACCCACGATCATCCCGTCACGCTCAATCACCGCAAATTGACCGATTTCTGTTTCCAGACGCTCACGCGAGCGACGAACCAAAATCCCCTCTTCTTCAAGTGGGCGCAACAACTCAATCAAGCCCACGACATCATCGATATCCGCTGTGCGAATCTCTTCATAAGGATCGTTACTGACCAACGTACCCGAACCGTCACGTGTAAATAACTCTTGTAATAGAGCACCATCACGCGCATAAGAAATAATATGCACACGACGCACACCACCACGACAAGCATCAGCAGAACCATGCATGTGGCGGAGAATTTCACTGTCGAGTTTTTTATTACGCAGGAACTGATCCACTTCATTAGGAATCATTTCACGAAGTAAGCGATTGTCTTTGCCTGAAATGCCTTCATGCTCACCCAAGAAAATCAATTTATCCGCTTTAATCGTAATCGCTGTTTCCACCGCTACTTCTTCAGCAAGTAGATTAAACACTTCACCAGTGGTCGAGTAACCTGTTGGACCTAAAACAATAATATTGCGATTGGCAAGGCTCTTTTGCAGTGCCTCGGTATCGACAGAACGCACTTCACCCGTCAACTGGAAGTCCACGCCATCACGTACACCGTACGGACGTGCTGTCACAAAATTACCCGACACTGCATCAATACGCGCACCGTACATCGGTGAATTTGCCAAACCCATTGATAGCAATGCTTCAATTTCCAGACGAATTGAACCGACAGCATCCAGCACACAGCGCAATGCTTCGCGTGTGGTCACTCGCAGGTCATTATGAAACGGTGTGGACAAGCCATACTCGATCAAATTTTCATCAATCTGCGGACGTGCACCATGAACCAGAATCAATTGAATGCCGAGTGAATGTAATAGTGCGATGTCATGGATAATATTGCGAAAATTATCGTGATTAACCGCTTCACCACCGAACATCAGAACAAAGGTTTTTCCTCGGTGTGCATTGATATACGGTGCAGAATTACGGAACCAATGAACATAATTGTCGGTCATGGTATCTGGAGATAAAAAATCATCTGACATGGGAAAATCCTGTTGAAACTGAACACGTATAAAAATGAAACGATTATGTTTTGTCCGTGCTTTTCGAATCGCAAAGCATGAATATTGGGTTAAATCCTATAACTCGATGTTAGCAGGAAAAACCTTGTCGCACATCATCATTCATATGCGAATCCATAGACTTATCACATCGTAAAAACGGTATATTAT
>JASLGO010000171.1 GCA_030150135.1 Aquirhabdus sp. | reverse complement strand
AATGCGAACCGTAAATCAGTGGTAAAATGATTTTGTTTACTTTTTTGTGCTATCTGGCCCTACTCCCACGGAGATCATCGCCATGCAAACTACGATGTTAAAATGCAAAATCCATCGCGCACGTGTCACTCATGCAGAAGTACATTATGAGGGCTCATGTGCTATTGACGGTAATCTGTTGGATTTAGCAGGTATTCTCGAATACGAACAAATTCAAATCTACAACGTCACCAGTGGTACGCGTTTTACCACGTATGCAATTCGCGGCGAAGAAGGTTCAGGCATTATTTCTGTGAACGGCGCTGCCGCACATCGTGCAGATGTTGGCGATATCGTGATTATTGCTGCCTACGCGAACTATGAAGCACGTGAACTGATTAACTTTAAACCACAACTGGTTTATTGCAATGCTGATAATACTGTAAGCCACACTGCGAATATCATTCCTGTGCAAGTTGCATAACACAACTAAATCACCCAGATTTTATAAAACCCGCCTTCTTTGGCGGGTTTTATGTTTTCAGAGTCAAAGTTATATCCGATACTCATTTTCCTCAAGATCTATATATCTCAATCTGTTATCTCAAATTAAGAGATCAAAATTTCCCATCATTTGCTTAAAATATCAGGTTTATTACAACCACAACTGGTATGCTAAATGCAGAGTATTTAACTCATAAAACGTGAAAAACAAATCCCCATTTTTTGATGAATATATGGAGTGAGATGTGAAAATTGTGGTTTTAGGCGCAGGCGTCATCGGAACAACAACAGCATGGTTCCTCAATCAAGCAGGCCATGAAGTCACAGTCATTGAAAGACAACCCAATGCTGGGCTTGAAACTAGCTTTGCAAATGGTGGTCAAATTTCTGTTTGCCATGCGGAACCATGGGCAAACCCATCCGCTCCCAAAAAAATCCTCCAATGGCTCGGAAAAGAAGATGCTCCTCTGCTATTTCGCCTTCGAGCTGACATCAATCAATGGCGTTGGGGATGGCAATTTCTAAAAGAATGCTCACCGACTAAAACACGTCAAAACACACTCAATATCCTACGCCTTGGACTCTATAGCCGTGGCGTGCTGCAAAAATTACGTGCTGATACAAACATCAAATATGATGAACTCACAAAAGGGATCCTTCATTTCTATACAGACCCAAAAGAATTTGAAGATGCAATTGTAGCGTCTGAGTTTATGCGTAATTATGGTTGTGATCGCAATGTCATTGATAAAAAAAGTGATATTGTTGCAATTGAACCTGCTTTTGCTAACTCTGTAGATAAAATTGTCGGTGCGACATTTACCGCCAGCGATGAATCAGGCGATGCACAAAAATTTACTAACAATCTTTCAGTGTTGGCTGCCGAGAAAGGAGTCAACTTTCTTTTCGAACATACCATCACACAGATTAAACATAGCAAAGGTCAAATCAGTGGTGTAACCGTCCAACACCATGAGGAAGTCTTTGATATTACTGCTGATGCTTATGTCGTTTGTCTTGCCAGTTATAGCGCATTGATGGTTCGAGACCTCGGCATCTCGTTACTCATTTACCCAGCTAAAGGCTACTCTGCAACGGTTGAAGTCCCAGAAGGCGCAAATGCACCGATGGTCAGCATGACTGATGATGAATACAAGCTGGTTTTCTCACGTTTGGGAAATCGTTTACGCATTGCAGGTACGGCTGAATTGAATGGTTATAACCTAAATCTGAATGATGTCCGCTGTCAGGCATTGATTAAACGAACAGCCGCGTTATTCCCTGCCGCTGCCGATTATAGTAAACCACTTTTCTGGACTGGTTTACGTCCTGCGACACCAAGCAATGTCCCTTATATTGGCAAAACTAAGTTTGCGAATCTTTATTTAAATACAGGTCACGGAACACTTGGCTGGACCCACTCTTGTGGCTCAGCTCAGGCGATTGCCGATATTATTGATGGCAAAAAACCTGACGTAGAATTCGACTTTGTATAACAAAATCGTAAAGGACTAATCACCGATTGGCTGTAGTATGTCGAAACGAGAGTCTGTTAGAATCCAGCCTCGTTTCTACGAACATATTCTGTATATTTTGTTTTTTACTACCCTTTTGGAGTTGACGTCGCCAATGTCTCGCCTGCCCGTATTGCTTGTTACAACCCTCCTCACGGGTTGGTCACTCACTGCTTCTGCTGTTACTGTTGTTCCATCTCCACCAGCTTTGGACAATAAATCATACGTCCTCATGGATTATGATTCAGGGCAAATTTTGGCATCATCTAATCCTGATGTTCAGTTACCAATGGCGTCACTAACCAAATTAATGACGAGCTATATTGTTGAACAAAGTTTGCTATCTGGTCGTTTAAAAGAGACTGATCAAGTTCGTATGAACGAATCAGCATGGTGTCATGGTAGCAGCAGCGAATCATGTATGTACGTGCCTCTCAACAGCTCAGCATCTGTCCTCGACATGCTACGTGGTATCGTCATCCAATCAGGAAATGATGCCTCAGAAGCTGTAGCAGAACATATTGCAGGTAATGAAGGTGCATTTGCTGAAATCATGAATAGCGAAGCAAAACGCCTTGGCATGCAGCATACGCATTACATGAATGCAACGGGTTTGCCAATGGATGGACATTACTCCTCAGCAATGGATTCGGCAATTCTTGCACGCACGATCATTCATGACAGCTCAAAATATTATCCTATTTATTCTGAAAAATGGTTTACATACAACAACATCAAGCAAGGCAATCGTAATGCATTGCTCTTTACTGACCCAAGTGTTGACGGTTTAAAAACAGGACATACTGAAGAAGCAGGTTATTGCCAAGTGACTTCAGCGAAACGTGGCTCAATGCGTCTGATTTCTGCAATCTTTGGCACCCCAAGCATGAACGAACGCGCGAATCAAACACGCGCATTGTTAAACTATGGTTTTAGTAATTTTGAAACGACAGCACTGCGTCCAGCGAACCAATCATTGGCAACAACACCAATCTGGTTAGGTAAAGTTGATACATTAAATGTCGGTCTTTCAGATGCCATGAAAGTCACTCTACCACGTGGTCAAGCAAATCAGGTTCAAATTGCTTTGTCGATCATGCCAAATCTCACTGCACCCATTCAAAAAGGTCAGGTTGTAGGTAAAGTCATCGCCTCTCTATCAGGTAAAACGATCTCTGAACGTCCTTTGATCGCATTAGAGCCAATCGAAGAAGCTGGTTTCTTCTCTCGCATGTTGGATCACATCAAAATGTTCTTTAGCAAATTTTTTAAATAAAAAATAAAAGCTAACGCTGAACTCAAAAAGCTAAAAAGCGAGATCATTGATCGAACTTCTTAGCTTTTTTGTTTTTGATCGATATCACTCTTAAAATACATTTGAAATAAGAATCTAAAGCAATGACAAAGGATGGTGTATGAGCACAGCTTTTCAAAACTGGATCAGCAAAATAAAGCATGAACTCCAACACGCATTTAGCCTAACCGAAGACAAAGCTAAAGACGAAGAAATCGACCAACAGGTTCGCGCAGGCGTTGAAATGGAAGGCACAAATTTGTGGGTGCTTATTTTTGCGATTTTTATTGCATCTATTGGTCTTAATGTCAATTCAACGGCTGTGATTATTGGTGCCATGCTGATTTCCCCACTGATGGGCCCCATTATTGGGGTTGGTTATGGCGCTGGAATTTATGATTTCAGCTTAATTCGCCATGCGCTGAAAAACCTAGCGATTGCAATCTTTATTAGTCTTCTGACCTCGACAATATATTTTTTAATCAGCCCTTTAACTAACGCACAATCGGAATTATTAGCGCGAACAACACCAACATTATGGGATGTTTTGATCGCTCTCTTTGGTGGTCTTGCGGGAATTATCGGAGTGACACGACGAGAAAAATCGAATGTCATCCCTGGTGTGGCAATCGCAACGGCATTGATGCCACCATTGTGTACTGCAGGCTATGAAATTGCGAATGGTAGTTGGATTTATGCGGCTGGTGCGCTTTATTTATTCACGATTAACAGTGTTTTTATTGCACTGTCATCCATGTTTATCATTCGTTATCTACATGTTAAGCCTAAAAGTTTTGTTGACCCCAAAACTACGCAACGCGTAAAACGCTATACATTTATCATCGCATTACTCACCATACTTCCAAGCTTCTATTTAGCTTACATTCTTGTTCAAGATGAAGTTTTTAAAGCAAAGGCAACTCAGTTTGTGAATGATAAAATCAGTTCTAAATCAGTTTACGTTGCACAAGCTCAGATTGATCCCAAGAAACGCGTCATCGATGTGACATTAATGGGCGATTTTTTAAGTATCGCTCAAATCAATACACTCAAAGAGACCCTTAAAGTTGATGGATTAGTGAACACTCAACTTCGAGTGCATCAAGCAGCAAATCATGATGTAGACGTAAATGCACTAAGATCTGGCTTGCTAAATGATCTGACTCAATCTGAATCCCAGAAAGACCAACAAATCCAGATTTTAGAAAATCTGTTGAATAAACAACAGCAAAAACAAGCGAAAGAATTTGATCTAGCTCAAAATACCCAACAAATTTCTCAAGAAATGATGGTTCTTTTTCCACAAATTGAGAAAATCTGGCTATCGCAAGGTCAAGCATGGAGCAAGGATTCTGAAACCGTAGGAGACCAAACATTGATTCTCAACGTACTCAGCAAACGTCCTCTTAAAAACACAGATCAAATCAAAATATCGCAATGGTTTACAGAACGTATGCAAGGTAAAACGGTAAAAGTAATCTTTGCAAAAGCAGTACCACTACCCACTCATTAATCCATTACAAGATGGGGTTCGCCCTATCTTTTTTGATCACCACCGTGCAACTTGATCTAAATCGTTTTTTTTCTGCTCTACCCACTCAGCGCCATTCTTAGTCACTTCCTGTTTCCAAAATGGCGCATCTTTCTTTAAAAAATCCATCAGAAATTGCACCGCATCAAATGCAGCTTGACGATGCTGACTCGCAACAACGACACCGACAATATTTTCACCCAGCATTATTTCGCCAATGCGATGAACAATGACCACACCTGATAATGACCAACGCTGGCAAGCACTTGTAATATGTTGAGATAAAACGCGTTCGGTCATTCCCGTATAATGCTCCAAAAATAAACCTGTCACGTCACGACGATCACCAAACTCACGCACTTGACCTAAAAAAGATACGACCGCACCAACAGAACCCGCACGCAAACCTAACGCATGGAATCGCTGATCTAAATCAGAAGCGCTAAAAGGCTCATTTAAAATCGCAATATCAACAGGAATATTAATCGGTTCAAAATTGGAAGTTTCAGACATGACTAATTCCACTTATCCACCCGTCACAGGAGGAAAAAACGCCACTTCATCTCCATTTGAAATCAATTGCCCTGATTGTGCAAATGCTTGATTGATGGCAACCACAATCGGTTGTGGTAAATCTGCAAAAATGGGATAGGCCGCTGCAAATAATGCTTGGAATTGATCCAAAGTCACGGATTGTTTGAGTTCAAAATCAACTTCAGCGATGCCCATTTTTTCGCGTAATTTTGCAAAGAACAAAACTTTTACTGTCATTGATTTGATTCCTCATGAGATTTTTTAGGGGTATTTTGATCAAGATTCCTGTCAAAATCATGTTTGCCACCCATTTTCTTGACCAATTGAATCGCCCCGATCACCATCTCATGATCCACGGCTTTACACATATCATAAAGTGTCAAACCTGCAACACTGACTGCTGTCAATGCTTCCATTTCTACACCTGTTTGTCCTGTGGTACGGCATGTTGCTTGAATCTGCACACCAGAAATAGGCTCATCAACAAGCTCCAGATCCACTGCAACTTTGGTCAAAGGCAATGGATGACATAGTGGAATCAATGACGAGGTTTGTTTTGCTGCCATGATCCCTGCAATACGTGCAGTCGCTAAAACATCACCTTTTGGCAAAGCCTGATCTCTTAATAACGCAAGTGTGTTTGACTGTAATTGGATAAAACCAGTCGCAACTGCGGTACGCTGTGTTGTTGCTTTATCCGACACATCAACCATGTGTGCTGCACCCTGTGCATCTAAATGGGTTAATGTTTTGCCTGAAACAATTGCAGACTGTTGAGTTGGTTTCTGAATGGAAGTCATGAATTCGTCCTTGTACGGCTCCCTAGAGACTGAAGTTTCACAATCAAAGCAGACAACATCATAAAAGCATCCACTTGCACATCAGAATGGAGAAATTGGTCGTAATCCCTTATCATAGCACCTGTTAAAAATTTGCTCTTGAATGTTTTCCGATGTTCTTCTGACCGTGAATACATTTTAGTCGATTTTACGCCGCTTATTGATCATATTGTCTTTGGAATCAACGATGCACTGGACTCCACATGTAACCGTCGCCACAATTGTTCAGCAAAATATTACTGGACAAGGTTCAGATGCTCGGTTTTTGTTAGTCGAAGAAATGAGCATTAACCTCCCTCATCTGGTAATTAATCAGCCTGCTGGTCATGTCGAAGCCAATGAAACGCTCGTTGAAGCTGCAATCCGTGAAACATTAGAAGAAACGGGATACAGTGTTTCTATTGATAGTGTATTAGGCATTTACACCTATACGCCACCTGATGATCCGACATGCACATATTATCGAATTTGTTTTTTTGCCAATATCGAATCATTTGATGCCGCACGCACGCTAGATACAGGCATTGTCCGCACAGTATGGCTGACGCTGGATGAACTTAAAGCCACAGGTCGTGCACGCTCGCCACTTGTGATCCGCTGTATTGAAGATGCTTTGGCTGGACAACGCTTTCCGCTCTCTATGATCTTTGAACAACCGCGCAATACAGGCGAATAATCATGTCAACATTCGCCGATATTTCCACAGAACAAGCATTGCAAGCTTACTCTGACAATCAACAAAAATTCGTCATGGTTGGTATGTCAGGCGGTGTTGATTCGTCTGTATCCGCGGCACTTCTCATTGAACAAGGTTATCGCGTCGAAGGTCTGTTCATGAAGAACTGGGAAGACGACGACGGCACAGAGTATTGCACGGCAATGCGAGATCTCGCTGATGCACAAAGCGTCTGTGACACGCTAGGAATTCCATTACATACCGCAAATTTTGCGATGGAATACTGGGATCGTGTGTTCGAGCACTTTCTTAAAGAATATCAAGCTGGAAGAACGCCAAATCCAGATATTTTGTGCAATAAAGAAATCAAATTCCGTGCATTTTTAGATTATGCACTGACTTTAGGTGCTGATTATATTGCCACAGGACACTACACACGCCGCGGTGAAATTTATCAGAATCAATCTGGCGAAAATGTCGCACAACTTTTACGCGGTTTAGATCACAATAAAGACCAAAGCTATTTTCTCCATGCTGTACACGGTCGTGAAATCGCAAAAACATTATTCCCTGTGGGTGAATTGATCAAACCTCAAGTTCGCGCAAAAGCGGAATCGTTAGGTCTATCTACTGCTACCAAAAAAGATTCAACAGGAATTTGCTTTATCGGCGAACGCCGCTTCAAAGATTTCCTTCAACAATATTTACCTGCCCAAAAAGGTGAAATTATCACAGACGAAGGACGTGTCATTGGCCAGCATGACGGACTCATGTACTACACACTGGGACAACGTGGCGGCATTGGTGTCGGTGGATTAAAAGACCGAGCAGAAGGTGCTTGGTTTGTATTGGCAAAAGATTTAAGTAAAAACCAATTGATCGTCGGTCAAGGTCACGATCATCCATTGATGCAAAGCCAAACCTTATGGTCAGAGCCGATTGATTGGGTATCAGGTGATGTCCCTATCAGCACAGACAAACCACTACGCTGCACTGCCAAAACACGCTATCGCCAAGCTGATCAAGCCTGTACTGTATTTTTAGATGAAGCAAACTCAGGTTCGGTGAAGGTCGTATTTGATGAATTACAACGTGCAGTGACGCCGGGTCAAAGTGTTGTGTTTTACCAAGATGAAGTCTGTTTAGGTGGTGGAGTCATTCGTGCTACTGATGCTGGACAACACGTCAATGCAGTACAAAACAATTTACAAGCGAAAGCCTAATGAACGGATTTAACCCCGATCCAAATGCACCAACACCGCGCCAACTCAGGCTGCTTGCACTTGCTGCTATATTTCAAGCAGCGGGACTCGCATATGCATTTGCATCTCAGGGAGCCGCAGCATTAAACGGGCATCAGGCAGCTCTTGATGTACTTCTTAAATTAGCATTATCTGAAGAAAAAGATCCGCTCAAACGTCTTGGAAATATTGATGACTTGCAACTCGGAATTAAACTTTTAGAGAGTTATTTATTTTCACATAAAGCAGCAAGCTCGTTACCGAAATCAATTCGCCCATCAGAACCGACGCGTTATGCCTTTGCATTATTTCAGATCGAACGTAAGGTTTATCGCCGATCAAAACTAGTCGCCCATATTGCTCAACAGCAAAGCATTTTGAACCAGCGCGTTGCATTTTTTGACCAACGTTATCGTAATCCGTCGATATTGGCAGGTATGGCATCCACTTATCTCCATACCGCAGGCACCCTACGCACACGATTAAAAGTCAAAGGACAACAAGCAACGCTCACCGATGCAACCAATGTCGATTGCATTCGTGCCTGCCTGTTTGCTGGGATGCAAGCCGCACATCTTTGGAACAGCCTAGGCGGACGCCCATGGCAATTATTTTTTGGACGAGGTGCGATGCTAGAAGATATTCGGAAGCTCGCCACAATCCGTCATAAGATGAAAAATCCCTGATTTAAACTGAAACACAAGCCTATTCAACA
>JASLGO010000121.1 GCA_030150135.1 Aquirhabdus sp. | reverse complement strand
TCTTGAACATCACGCCAACATCGTGCCGTGGTTCCAACTGGCGCAGAAAGTCGGTGCTAAGTTGCGTGTGATTCCTGTTGATGACACGGGTCAAATTCGTCTCGATGAATATCGTAAGTTACTTAATGATCGAACCAAGATCGTTTCAGTGACACAGGTTTCCAATGCACTTGGTACAGTTACGCCAGTCGCAGAAATCATTGCTTTGGCACATCAAGTCGGTGCAAAAGTACTGGTGGATGGTGCGCAGTCTGTGGCGCATTTACATGTCGATGTGCAGGCGTTGGACGCTGACTTCTTTGTCTTTTCTGGACATAAGATTTTTGGTCCTACAGGCATTGGTGTGTTGTATGGCAAGGCAGAGTTATTCGACAAAATGCCACCTTGGCAGGGCGGTGGCAATATGATTCAAGACGTGACTTTTGAACAGATTATTTTCCAACCTGCGCCAAATAAATTTGAAGCAGGGACGGGAAATATTGCTGATGCCGTTGGACTGGGTGCGGCGATTGAATATGTTGAAAGCCTTGGCTTAGATAATATTGCCCGCTATGAGCACGATTTGCTGGAATATGGTCAGCATGGTTTGAGCAGCGTTGCAGGCTTGCGTTTGATCGGTACTGCGCGTGAGAAAGCCAGCGTCATGTCGTTTACTTTAGAGGGTTTTGCCAACGAAGAAGTTGGTAAAGCCTTAAACAAAGAAGGCATTGCGGTACGTACTGGGCATCACTGCGCGCAGCCGATTCTGCGTCGCTTTGGTGTGGAAACCACAGTGCGGCCTTCATTGGCGTTTTATAACACGACGGAAGAAATTGATTTGCTCGTTTCTGTATTGCATCAATTACGCCGTACACGAAGTATTCGTCGTTAATATTGACCGTGTTGTTTAAATGAAAAAACCGCTTATTTGAATAGGCGGTTTTTTATGCGTTATATAATGTTCTTGGACTAACCCAATTTACCATTCTTAGAGTCTTCAAATGCCTGAAGAATTTCCTCAAACGTATTCATGATAAAAGGACCACGCCCATAAATCGGCTCATTGATGGGTTCTCCTGTTAAGACCAAAAAGCGACTATCTGCCAACGTATTCACTTCGACGTCAGCATTTTGACTACTCATGACCGCCATTCCCGCTGCATCCATTTGTTCGGCTTCAAACTGGAGTTGACCAGACAGTAAATAAACAACGGCTGTATCTCCAATCTCCGTTGGAAATACAGCTATTTGTCCAGCACGCATGCGTACATCGAGGATATTGATTCGCGTATGGGTTTTTGCGGGTCCTGAGTGTCCTTCGAATTGACCTGCAATCACACGGACTGAGCCAATTTCGTTAGGCAGTTCAACGCTTGGAATTTGATCACTGCTTAGATTTTGATAACGTGGCTCACTTAGCTTATCGCGAGCGGGGAGGTTGACCCACAGTTGAATCATTTCAAAAGGGCCGCCTTGTGCACGAAATTCCTCACTAAAAAATTCTCGATGGATAATGCCCGCAGCCGCAGTCATCCATTGCACATCACCTGCGCGAATGATGCCGCCACCACCCTTTGAATCCTTGTGCTCAATTTCACCTTTATACACAATCGTAACGGTTTCAAAGCCCCGATGCGGGTGCTCATTGACCCCTTTGCGTAGTGATAACGGCTCTAATTGCCCCGGTCCAATATGATCCAAAAGCAGGAACGGAGAAATCGTATTTCCCAGTTCATAATGTGAAAAAATAGAGAGCACGGGAGAGAAGTCACCGACAGCAAAGCGTGTGTCATTACGATGGATAAAAGCAAGCGTCTTCATTATTTGTCCCCATCTTTTAGCCCTTTAGCAGTGGTCCTAAGAATTGTCCCGTAAACGATCCTTTCACCTTGACCACTTGCTCAGGCGTTCCTTCGGCAACAATTTGACCACCGCCAGAGCCGCCTTCAGGGCCTAAGTCTACAATCCAATCCGCAGTTTTTACCACATCGAGATTATGCTCAATCACGACAATGGTATTGCCCTTATCGCGTAAGTGATGCAGGATCTCGAGCAGCTTGGCAATATCATGGAAATGTAAACCTGTGGTTGGTTCATCCAGCACGTATAGTGTTTGGCCTGTATCGCGTTTCGCCAATTCTTTGGCCAATTTCACGCGCTGTGCTTCACCGCCAGATAATGTCGTTGCTGCCTGACCTAGACGGATATAACCCAAACCGACTTGCATCAACGTTTCAAGTTTTCGTGCAATCACAGGAATCGCTGCAAAGAATTCATGTGCATCTTCGACGGTCATATCCAAGATATCGCTGATGTTTTTGCCTTTATAAGACACTTCGAGCGTTTCGCGGTTATAGCGTTTAGTATGGCACACATCACATGGCACATACATATCAGGCAAGAAATGCATCGCGACTTTCAGTACACCATCGCCTTCGCATGCTTCACAGCGACCGCCTTTAACGTTAAAGGAGAAACGTCCAGGAGTGTAGCCACGTGCTTTGGCTTCAGGCGTTTGCGCGAGGAGTTCACGAATTGGTGTGAATAACCCTGTATAAGTCGCTGGATTGCTGCGCGGCGTGCGTCCAATCGGGCTTTGGTCAATGTCGACGACTTTGTCGAGATATTGCAAGCCATCCATCGACTCGTGTTTTTCCGCAGTCAGCGTAGTTGCGCCATTGAGTTGTGTGGCAGCCAGTGGCAAGAGCGTGCGGTTAATTAAGGTCGATTTACCTGAACCAGATACACCAGTGACGCAGGTCATTAAACCAATGGGCAATTTCAACGTCACATTTTGTAGGTTATGTCCGACTGCACCTGTCAGCGTCAGCATTTTTTCAGGATCAGGTTGGTGACGTTTTTTCGGGACTTCAATTTTTTTACTGCCTGACAAATACTGACCTGTTAAGGATTCAGGCTGGGCAATAATATCTGCCATCGTGCCTTCGGCAATAATTTGTCCGCCATGCACGCCTGCACCTGGTCCAATATCAATCACATGGTCGGCGGCGCGAATCGCATCTTCATCATGTTCAACGACAAGGACGGTATTCCCTAAATCACGCAGACGTACCAATGTCCCGAGCAAGCGTTCATTATCACGTTGATGCAAACCAATCGAAGGCTCATCGAGCACATACATTACGCCCATGAGCCCTGCGCCAATTTGCGACGCCAGACGAATGCGCTGTGCTTCACCGCCAGACAAAGTATCAGCAGAACGCGCGAGGGTTAGATAATTTAAGCCCACACTGACCAAGAACTGTAAACGTTCACGAATTTCTTTAAAAATCTTATCGGCGATTTCGCCTTTTGCACCTGAAAGCTGTAAGTCTTGATAATACTGCGCTGCTGCACCAATCGATTTTTGGACAATTTCAGGTAATGCCACATCGGCGACTTTCACATGACGTGCAATTTCATTCAGGCGCGAACCATGACAGACGTCACACGGTGCATTGGATAAATATTGTGCGAGTTCATCGCGCACTAAATTGCTTTCTGTTTCTTTATAACGACGTTCTAAATAGGGCAGGACGCCTTCAAACACCATCGTTCGTTTTTGGCTGCGACCACGTTCATCAGTGTAATGAAAATCAATTTTATCGCGTCCAGAACCTTGCAAGATGATGCCTTGCTGCGTTTCATTCAGTGCTTGCCACGGCGCATCCATATCAATTTGATAGTGTTCGGCAACCGTGGTGAGCATTCTAAAATAATACGGACGCTGCTTATCCCAACCGCGAATTGCGCCTTGATTGAGAGAAAGCTCATGGTTGTGAATCAATTTCTCAGCCGTGAAATGGCTGCGATGACCTAGACCATCACACACCGTACATGCGCCAACAGGATTGTTAAACGAGAATAAACGCGGCTCTAAATCACCGACTGCGCGATCACAAGTCGGGCAACTATGACGTGAAGAAAAGGTCTGATCAGGATGCTTGTTGCCATCTTCATTAGTATCCATCCAACTGAGCAATGCCAAGCCATCGCCCAAACGCAGTGTCGTTTCAAATGATTCTGCTAAACGATTACCTAAATCTTCACGCACCTTGAAACGGTCAATGACGACTTCAATGGTGTGCTTCTTCTTTTTATCGAGATCAGTGACATCATCGAGATCAACCAATACACCATCTACGCGTGCACGGACAAAACCTTGTGCGCGGAGTTGTTCAAACAGGAGTGCATGTTCGCCCTTACGATCACGGACGACAGGCGCCATCAGCATGAGTGCTGTGCCTTCGGGCAGAGCTTTAACTGTATCCACCATCTGACTAACGGTTTGAGCAACCATCGGCAGGTTATGTTCAGGGCAATATGGCGTACCCACGCGGGCGTAGAGCAAACGCAAATAATCGTAGATTTCCGTAATCGTACCAACGGTTGAGCGGGGATTGTGGCTGGTTGATTTCTGCTCAATCGCAATCGCTGGTGACAAGCCTTCGATGCTATCGACTTCAGGCTTGTCCATTTGCGAGAGGAACTGACGCGCGTATGCCGACAAACTTTCTACATAGCGACGCTGACCTTCGGCATATAGGGTGTCGAATGCTAATGACGATTTACCTGAACCTGATAATCCAGTAATGACAACGAATTTGTCGCGAGGAATATCGAGAGAAATGTTTTTTAGATTATGTGTGCGTGCGCCACGAATACGGATATAGCTTTGACTCATCAATTTTTACTCTTCATTTTGTTTCGTGGGCGGAACGCAGGTTTTGACTTTGAACAACATTAATCAGCCATTATAGATGAAGCAATTGTGACGTAAAACAAGGGCAATGTGAGCAATCATTACTTAAAAATCATATTAAAAAGAGATGTAATTTCTGACATATGAATCAGCGTATAATGCGCCATCCATTTCTCACGCTTTGTTTTAGGATTGTATGAATTCCTCTGAAGTAAGGGCCACGTTTGCGTTAGGGAGTATTTTTGCCTTGCGCATGCTGGGCTTGTTTATGATTGTGCCTGTATTCGCGATTTATGGACGTGACTATACTGGAGCAACGCCTGCACTCATTGGTTTAGCGATTGGGGTTTACGGTTTATCGCAGGCACTTTTACAAATTCCTGTCAGTATCTTGGCTGATCGCACAGCGCGCAAGCCACTCATCGTACTTGGGCTTTTGATCTTTGCGATTGGCGGTGCGGTTGCTGCAATGTCAACGTCGATTTGGGGCGTGATTTTAGGTCGTGCGATTGCAGGTGGCGGTGCGGTGTCGGCTGTCGTTATGGCTTTGCTTGCCGACGTCACCCGTGAAGAACATCGCGGTAAAGCGATGGCAGCCATGGGGATGAGTATTGCATTGTCTTTTATTGTGGCATTTAGTTTAGGCCCGATATTGACGCATAAAGTCGGCTTATCGGGTTTATTTTGGTTGACCTCGATTGCAGGGATATTGGCAATCGGATTATTACTGGTTGTGCCAACACCAATTCGCGCATTAACTCAGAATCCTCTCGGCATCAAAAAGCAATTACAGACGATTTTGAATGTCCCTGATTTAAATCGACTGCATTTTTCAATTTTCAGTTTGCATTTATTAATGACAGCGGCTTTTGTATTAATTCCAAGTCAGCTTGTTGAATATGCCCATATTCCTGTGCACGCGCATGGTTGGGTATATTTACCATTATTACTCGCAGGTTTTATTCTCGCGATTCCAGCGATTATTGTGGCAGAAGCCAAACGTAGAATGCGCCGTATTTTTGTCAGCGGCGTTGCGTTGATTGCAGCTTCATTAATCGTACTGACTATTTTTGATCAGAACCGAATTGGTTTGCTGGTTGGTATCGGTTTATTTTTTATTGCGTTTAATACGCTTGAAGCTTTATTACCGTCATGGCTGGCGAAGCGTGCGCCAGTTGCAGCAAAAGCAACCGCAATGGGTGTGAATGCCTCTAGTCAATTCTTGGGTGCATTTTTTGGTGGAGTACTGGGCGGGCAGTTATTGACGCATGTGAATTCTCAAGTGAGTTGGGCTGTTCTAGCAGGCCTTGCGGTTGTCTGGCTAGTTGTTGCCACAAAATTAATCTCACCACCCTATTTATCAAGTTTAGCCGTACGCTTGCCAGAACATTCCGATCAGCCGCATAGTGTCAATGATTGGGTAGTCAATTTATTAGATGTTGATGGTGTTGAAGATGTGGTGGTTTTACTCGAACAACGCGTGGCTTATTTGAAAATTGATAAAACAAAAATGGATGTGCCAACGCGCGCACAATTATCAACACTTTTGGGGCAAACTTTTCAAATTTAGAGAGTGCTTTTTCTAGATAACTGGTTTAAAGTCTTCGGACTTAAAATTAAGTTATCGAATGAGGAAAGTCGCTATGCGTGGTGTAAATAAAGTAATTCTAGTAGGTACTTTGGGTCGTGATCCTGAAACGAAATCATTTCCAAATGGTGGTTCAGTCACACAATTTTCCATTGCGACCAGTGAAAGCTGGAAAGATAAAAATACTGGCGAACCACGCGAAGAAACAGAATGGCATCGTATCGTTCTGAATAACCGTTTGGGCGAAATTGCTCAGCAATATCTCAAGAAAGGCAGCAAAGTTTATATCGAAGGCAGCCTGCGTACTCGCAAGTGGACTGACAAAGAAGGCGTAGAGCGTTATAGCACTGAAGTGCGTGGCGATTCGATGCAGATGTTGGATAGCAAAGGTCAAGGCGGTGGTCAGAGCCAAGGTGATTATGAGCCTTATCAAGCTAGCCAAGCGCCTGCACGTTCACAGGCAAGTAGCCCAGCACCAGCACAAAGCAGCTACTCTGCAAATGATTTAGATGATGATCTACCGTTTTAAGATCAAGTTCAGATCAATTTAGCGATGTTGATAAAAAGCTCATATTGAATATGGGCTTTTTTATTGTCGAAGACGAGCACTGTCATCATTTTATCTGTTTGTGATTGTTAAGATTAAGGTCGTGCGATATTGTTTTTAGTGTGGGAATTTAAATAAATAATAGGAAAAAATTCATGGATTCAACGTTATATCCTTCTGTTTCTACAGTCATACCTTATGTGTGGGTTCTGCCTGTCCTTCTTGGGTTAATTTTCTGGAGAAAGATTCTTTGGATTTGTGGTGTCATCATTGTTCCTGACAATATGATTGGCTTGGTGACGAAGAAATTTGTACTCTGGGGCTCTCATAAAGACCTTCCGCCGGGGAAAATTATTGCGCTGAACGGTGAGGCAGGAGATCAGGTTGATGCGTTGGCATCAGGGATTCATTACGGCTATTGGCCGTGGCAGTACAGCGTTCAAAATGAGCCGTTGACCAAAATTCCAGCAGGTTATATTGGGATTGTTGAATCGCGTGATGGTGGACCTTTAGTTGATGGTCATATTATTGGACTGCATGTCGATTGTGATATGTTTCAAGATGCGCGCGCATTTCTAACCAATGGTGGGCAGCGTGGTCCACAAGCCATGGTCATTCCTGAGGGTTCATTCCGCATTAATTCACTACTATTTTCGGTCACCACAGTTCCAATGACGGTGATTAATAAAAATCAGATTGGAATTGTCGAGGCGCATGGCGGTATTCCGATTCCTGTGGGGCGAGTCTTAGCGAAGCATGTCAGTTGTAACATGTTCCAAGATGCTCATAAATTCTTGCTTTCAGGCGGTGAGCGCGGTCCACAAATTTCGATTATTCCCAATGGTCAATATCGTATCAATCCACGTTTATTTTCTGTAAAAGCAGTCGATTCTGTAGATATTCCAGACAATATGGTCGGGATTGTCACCACGAAAGAAGGCGCAGCACTGCCAACAGGTGAGATTGCAGGCAAAGAAGTGACGCAGCATAACCTGTTTCAGGATGGTCAAGCTTTTATCACTGCTGGCGGTTTCAAAGGCTTGCAGGAGCAAGTCATTCTTGCGGGACGTTATTTTATTAACCCTATGTTTGCCACCGTTGAAGTGGTCAAAATGACCGAAGTACCGATTGCAAACGCTGGTGTGGTGATTGCTTACGTGGGTGATGAAGGTGCGGATGTCACGGGTGATGATTTTAAACATGGTAATTTGGTCAAGCGCGGTCAAAAAGGTGTTTGGGTTGAACCACTTGATCCAGGTAAATATCCAATTAATCCTTACACGCACAAAGTTGAATGTGTTCCAACCGCTAACGTGGTGCTGAATTGGGCGACAGGGAAATCCGAGGCTCATAATTTAGATAAGAATTTATCAACGATTACAGTACGTAGTTCGGATGGTTTTACGTTTAATTTAGATGTGTCTCAGATTATTCATATTCCACGCGCAGATTCGCCAAAAGTGATTGCACGTTTTGGTAGTGTGGGTAATTTGGTGACGCAGGTGTTAGAACCTACTATTGGTAATTATTTCCGTAATACGGCTCAGGGTTCTGATGTCATTGATTTTCTGAAAGGCAGAACTCAACGTCAATCCGATGCGAAAACTTGTATTGGTGATGCGTTGAAAGAGTATAACGTCGTCGCTGTGGATACGTTAATCGGCGATATTGTGCCGCCTGAATCGTTGATGAAGACCTTAACCGATCGAAAAATTGCCGAACAGGAACAAGTTACCTTCAAGACACAAGAGTTGGCGCAAGTTGCGCGTAAAGAATACGAACAAGCACAAGCGATTGCGGATTCACAATCACGCGTGGTTGCAGCAGAGCGTGAAGTTGAAATTTCACAATTTAACGCCAGCTCCATGGTGAAAAAAGCCGAAGGTGATAAAAACGCAAAAGTCTTGAATGCTGAGGGTGATGCACGATCAAAAGTCGTCAATGCTGAGGCTGATGCGAATGTATTATCTGTGGTCGGCCGGGCAAAAGCGGAAAATACCTTAGCTGTCGGTACTGCTGAAGCAGAAGTTATTCAAAAGAAAACCAATGCAGTTGGGCAGTCAAATTATGCTTTGATCGAAGTGGGTCGTGCTTTAGCTGAGGCTAAAATTCCACTCGTTCCGCAAATTATGGTGGCTGGTGGCGGAACTGAAGGTCAGGGTAATGGG
>JASLGO010000092.1 GCA_030150135.1 Aquirhabdus sp. | reverse complement strand
CAACGCGGAAATTTTTTGGCAACATTAGATCGTATTCTGATCAAACATCAAATTGCGCCCATGAGTTTAGAGCTTGAAATCACCGAAAGCTTACTGATGGATGAGCAAGAGAAAGTAAAAAACATCTTGCAGGAGATACGCAATCGCCAAGTGACTATTGCATTAGATGATTTTGGTACCGGTTATTCCTCTTTGTCTTATCTTGGTTTATATCCTATTGATGTCATAAAAATAGATCGATCATTTATTATTCAAATGATGAATAGTCCTGAACAAAAAGCGATTGTACTGGCAATTTTAGCGATGAGTAATGCCTTGAATATGGAAGTCGTGGCTGAAGGTGTGGAAACTGTTGAGCAGGCAAGCTATTTGCGTGATGAGGGTTGTGATGTCCTGCAAGGCTATTTGGTGAGCAAACCGAAACCAGCAAGTGACGCCACACTCATGTTGAGCAATGGATCTTTACAGTTAAATTTCTAAGAAATGTAGATGCATCATCAGCTTTGCTGAGTCCCATCAAACTTATTATAGAGATTATGAGGTGGCTAATAGATTCTAGGCTCAAGGATTAATATTGTTTACGATTTTTCTTGATGTAGAGAGACATCGCGTTCATTTTTGAGTATTGACTTGAGTAGTGAGCAAATAAAAAAACCTGTAAGTTTTCTTACAGGTTTTTTTTGTGAGTTTAACAGTTGCCTTTTTTTGCCTGACCAGGAGGGCAGAATCCACCGCCATGCCCACCGTCATGATCGCCATCGTAGCTACCACCTGGAACAATCACATCACCAAATGGCGTATAAACAGAACACCCACTTATCCAAGCAAATGTACATAAGATTATGGTCATTTTTAATAGCTTCATATCAACAGTCCAATATTAAGAAAATTAGAATCCAAAATTAATGCCAGTAGCATTACTTGTAGACACGTTAACATTATTAGATTGTGTAGCACCAGCACTAGTGGTTGCTGTAATCGTATAGCGCCCTGCGGCAGAACTATCTCCAGTCAAACCAATGGGCAATGATGGTGAATAAGTACCTACTAATGGTGCGGTCGTTACCAGATTCAAACTATAACTACCTGTATCCAAATTGGCATTGGTCGTGGCAATGTTATAGGTTCCACCGTTGGTGCTTTGTTGGGCATTCACTGTCGCTTGTGTACTAGCTGGGGTCACTACACCTGTCACAAAGTTCATACTGGAACTACCAAGTAGAAAAGGTGTTCCTTGAGTAGACAATGAGGTTGTATTGCTTGCAAGTACAGGAACACTACGAATGATCCCTGTGGCATGATTTGGTTGCACAATGACCACGTCATAGCGCCCATTCGTCAACGTTTGCACGATTGGTGTCAAAACAAAATGACCTGTACTATCTGCAATGGTTCCTTTGACAACCACACCATTTTGTTCAGCGTAAACCGTTGCACCTGCTTCAGTTGATGGGTCTACGTAGCCATCAATGCTACCACTGACGATTTTTTGAATGGCTGTTACGGTCGGTTTTAGGGTATAGCTGCCATTGCCTTGCTGTGCAATCGAATGGCAAGCATCAAAATCTAGAACCAGATCAACTAGCGTATCTGGCAGTACATCAAATGAGCCTACAATTTTATAACCGCTCTGAGTTGAGCTCGGCGTTGCTAAAGGCTGTTCTACGCCCCCTGTTGGTACGATTGAGTTGTTGAACGTAGAACCTTGATTTGGGCTCAAGAGCAGGCGAATTTGTGAGTAATGTCCTGCAGGCAACGGCGCTTGACCAATACTGAATAGCGCACCATTCGTCAAAGAAAGCAAATCAATTTTGGTTGGTCTACTTAGAGCAATATCTGTCCATCCACTATCATTTGGACCTGCATTGCCATTGGAATTAATTCGTACACGATCAACCGTGACATATACATGATCAAAACCACAAGATGGAGCATCAGTCATGGAAACATTGACAGAGCCATTGGATATTGTTGATGAGCCGCCGCCACCACAAGCAGAAATAAGCATAGGAGTAGCCAGAATGATGGCTAGCAAAGAGTAGTTCACTTTTTTCATGATGCTATCCTCGAAAAAAATAAGTCGACAAGATGATTGCTTGTATAAATTATTAAAAAATAGATTCTTGTCGAAAAGCACAATCAAATATGTCGAGTTATTTTCATGTGCATTGGTAATATGAAGTATAGGAGGCAAGTTTGAGAGTGCTTGGAGATATTGTGTGTCAATTGTGGATTGAGTTGTGTACTTTTGTTGAATTAACTTGTGGGTGTTTGGTTGTTATTATTCTTGGGCAGAGGGGTAAACTTTACCGTATTTAAGATACTAATTCATTTTAGACAGTGTTTTGATCATGAGAATGAATTTGAGACTTGTTATCTTTAGTCAAATGCCCAATTAAGATAAGATTGATTCAACAAATATTTTTAGTCGCTCATTCTTTGGTTAATCCATCGTTTTAGTGAACTATGTTTCTGCTTTGGAGCTTCCATGACTGCTGTATTGCCCACGACATCACCAACTGAGAGCAAAGCTCTTGCATATGAAACTTTTGAACTTTTACGTCGTGAGCCGATTGAATCTTTATCCGCAGAATTGCAGGAATATCGCCATAAGGTGACTGGCGCGCTGCATTATCATCTAGCCGCAGATAACGATGAAAATGTTTTCATGGTCGCATTTCGCACTCAGCCTATGGATTCCAGCGGTGTGGCACATGTGCTGGAACATACCGCGCTTTGTGGCTCAAAACGCTTTCCTGTACGTGATCCATTCTTCTCGATGATTCGTCGTTCGTTGAATACATTCATGAACGCATTTACTTCGGCGGATTGGACGGCGTATCCATTTGCATCACAAAACGAAGCAGATTTTTTTAACTTGTTGTCTGTGTATTTAGATGCGGCTTTTTATGCAAATATTGATCCTTTGGATTTTGCACAGGAAGGGATTCGGATTGAGCTAGAAGATGGTAAGCCAGTTTATAAAGGCATTGTGTTTAATGAAATGAAAGGCGCGATGAGTTCGCCAACCGATCAGCTTTATCATCAACTCGCTCACACACTCTATCCAACCACCACTTATCATTATAATTCTGGCGGTGATCCAGCCGATATTCCACAATTAACACATCAGAAACTCGTTGATTTTTATCGTTCACATTATCATCCAAGTAATGCGGTATTCATGACTTATGGCAATTTAGCGCCAGCAGTTCTACAGCAGAAATTTGAAGAGCAGGCACTGTCTACATTTACTCAAGGTGAACGCCTAGAATCTGTTCCAGAGCAGCGTTATACCGAATCGCAACGTGCCATCGCAAGTTATGCTGTTGATTTAGCAGAAGGTGAGACACTGGATAATCGTACGCATATCGTCATGGCGTGGTTATTACCTAAAACAACTGATATCAAGGCACGTTTTGCATTACGTTTAGTCGAAGGGGTGTTGTTAGAAGATTCTGCATCGCCATTACGTCAATACATCGAAACCTGTGGTTTAGGGGAGTCGCCATCACCACTTTTAGGGTTGGATGACAGTAATTTTGAGATGAGTTTCTTATGTGGTTTGCAAGGTTCTAATCCAGAACAAGCCGATGCATTTGAACAAGGTGTTCTCAGTGTCCTTGAAAAAGTAGCAAACGGTGACATTCAAACTGCGCAAGTAGAGGCGGTTTTGCATCAGATGGAACTCCAGCAACGCGAAATTGGCGGTGGTGGTTATCCTTATGGTTTGCAATTACTACTCAATGGTTTAGGAAGTGCGATTCATGGTGGTGATCCTTTGCCTGTTTGGAAGATTGAACCATTACTCGCTGAATTACGTGAAAATTTAAAAGATAAGAGTTATTTACCAAATTTAGTCAAACAGTATCTGTTGGATAATCCGCATCGTGTGCGCTTAGTCCTTAATCCCGATAGTGAAAAAACTTCACGAGATCAAGCGCGTGAACAAGCGGTTCTCGACAAAATCGAAGCGGGGCTGACCGATGCTGATCGGGCAAAGTTAGATCGTGATGCTGCGGCATTGGCAGCGCGACAAGCACAAGTTGATGATTTGTCGATTTTGCCTAAAGTAGGTTTGGCAGATATTCCTGTTGATTTGAAAATCCAGACAGGTGAAACCAAGTCATTAAAACTAGGTCGCTCAGAATCAGGTGAGCAAACTGCGTCTCTACATAGCTATGCATCTGGTACGAATGGTTTGTATTACAACCAAGTGTTGATTGAAGTGCCACAAGCCTTGTTGAATACAAAGCTCTTGTCATTGTACGTGTCATTGGTGGGTTCGGTTGGCGCGGGTGATTTGGATTATCTGGAGTTGCAGCAACAGCAGACTGCGGTCAGTGGTGGTGTGAGTTTAAGTTCTAGTTTACGAACATCGATTAATGACCAAGGCAAAATCAGTGCATTTTTAGTCCTGTCAACCAAAGCATTAACGCATAAATTGGAAGCGATTCAGTTATTGCGTGATGCATTTATCTCATTACGTTTGGATGAAACAGATCGTATTGTTGAGTTGTTGCAACAGCGCAAATCGCGTTGGCAATCACGTTTAAGTGGTTCAGGTCATGCTTATGCAATGCAAACGGCATCACGTACCTATAGTGCGTTAGCTCAACATGAATACGAGCACACAGGTTTGCCAGCATTACTTTGGCTACGTGATTTGTTAGCTAATATGGAGCAAGATGAATCGGTTAAAGAGAAATTTCTCAAAGATTTGTCAGAATTACATCAACAAATTCTTGCGTTACCACGTCAATTCTTATTAGTCGCGGAAGAAAGCCAACTCGCTAGACTCACAGATGAAATTGAAAAAGTTTGGACAATTAACCAATCTCAAGCTGAATCGATTACGAATCATAATCAGATGCAGCAACAATCGCCAAGTACTCAAGACACTGCTTGGCTGATTCAAACGAATGTTCAGTTCTGTGCTGCAGCATATCCTGCTCCAGTTGTAGATCATCCAGATACTGCGGCAATGATGGTGCTGGGTCCATATCTGCGTAATGGCTTCTTGCATCGTGCATTGCGTGAACAGGGCGGTGCATATGGTGGAGGTGCTGGCTATGATGGTAATGCTTGTGCGTTCCGTTTTCATAGCTATCGTGATCCACGTTTGGCCGAAACTTTTGCTGATTTCCAAGCGAGTATCGATTGGTTAATCAATGCGCCTCAGGAAGCTTATCAATTGGAAGAGGCGATTTTGGGGTTGATTGGTGCAATGGATAAACCAAGCTCACCAGCGGGTGAAGCGATGGGAGCGTGCCATTCGCAGTTGCATGGTCGTACACCTGAGCAACGTCGTGCTTTACGCAAATTATTGCTTGAAGTCACAATTGATGATTTGCAGCGTGTGGCACAGACATATTTAAAGCCTGAACAACGCCAACGCTCAGTTGTCGCACCTTATGGCAAAGAAGATGAGTTGGTCACGTTAGGATTTACAATCGAGCGTGTTTGATTTGATTCTTCAATACAAATAATGACACGGGCAAGAACACTGAGCTTGTCGAAGTGTGGCTTTCACATCGCCGCGCATTTCGACAAGCTCAATGAGCTATATCGCTATTGATTATGATTTTAATTTCGTACATTAAAGTTGCACGCCTTGAGATCAGTTATGCTATGTTCCTCAGCTAATGCTTAATAACTTGATTGATAAGCTGATATGCATTTAATGGATTCGGAACCATCAAATTTACTTATACAAAAAGAACAATCTACATCTGATCTCAATCATCAGAAAGTAGCACATCTTGTTTGCTGCGAAGAATGTGATGTTGTCTACAAGCGTATCGATTTAAAAAAAGGGGCGAAGGCCTACTGTATTCGCTGCGGCGCAGTTCTTTATAAAAATGGTCGATCGATTCAGCAGTTATTACCGTTAGTGATAGCCAGTTTAATCGTCTTCGTGATCAGTAATGCTTTTCCAATCGTAAAAATTGATTTAAAAGGAAATTTCTCAGAAACAACGTTACTTGGCGCGGTGATGGCGATGTTCCATGCCGAGCGTGGATTTGTTGCGATGCTGGTCTTGTTCACCACTTTTATTTTTCCATTATGCGAGATGCTATTACTAATTTATGTTTTATTTCCAACAACGATTTGGAATAAGCAGCCAATAGGAATGGCTCTTGCACTACGAATTATTAGAGTATTTCGCATCTGGGGCATGATTGAAGTCTTTCTGATTGGAGTTTTGGTGACTTTAGTGAAACTCGCGGTGATGGTTGTGATTATTCCTGGCACTGCATTATGGTCGTTTGCGATATTAACCGTATTACTTGTCTTAGTGATGTCGGTCAGTGTGACTGAAATTTGGGATCAGGTTGAAAATTGTGAACATATTTCTTAAATATAAACAAAGAGATCTGCAGTCTGATCATGCAGCAGTGGATGAGGTGTACCTGAATCTATCGACTGCAAAAGATTTGTCACTGATCGTTTGTCACAGTTGTGGTCAGCTTAATCCACTTGCATTGAATCATCATCCATGTACTCGCTGTCATGCCATATTACATCAACGAAAACCTTCCAGCCTAGATAGGACTTGGGCGTTGATGCTCTCCGCAATGATTATGTATATTCCAGCAAATTTATTACCAATGACAATCACGGATTCGCTGTTTGGTGAGCAAAAAGATACGATCATGAGTGGGGTGATCTATTTCTGGAAAAGTAGTGATTATTTGGTAGCGTTCGTTATTTTTACCGCCAGTATTTTTATTCCAATGTTAAAGTTAATGATACTGATTTTTTTATTGCTTGCGGTACATCGGCAAGAGTTGAATAAAAGAAGATGGCGTCCAGAACAGTGTGCAACGTTATATCGATTGGTTGAGTTTATTGGTCGTTGGTCAATGATTGATGTGTTTGTCGTCTCTTTATTGACTGCGCTGATTCAAATGCAATCCTTAGCATCAATTTCAGC
>JASLGO010000065.1 GCA_030150135.1 Aquirhabdus sp. | reverse complement strand
TAGCGGTACGCTTGGCCCTGACGTGATTGATGTCAAAGACATTTTAGCAAAAGATCACTTCACCTTTGATCCAGGCTTCATGGCAACTGCTGCATGTGAATCAAAAATCACATTCATTGACGGCGACAAAGGTGTATTGCTACATCGCGGCTACCCAATCGCTCAATTAGCAAGTGAATCTGATTACCTAGAAGTGTGTTACTTGCTATTAAACGGCGAATTGCCAACAGCTGAACAAAAAGCTGAATTCGTAGGCTTAGTGACTAACCACACGATGGTTCACGACCAAATCCGTAAATTCTTCGACGGCTTCCGTCGTGATGCGCATCCAATGGCTGTGATGTGTGGTGTTGTTGGTGCGCTGTCTGCGTTCTATCACGATGCTTTGGATGTCAACAACGTTGATCATCGCAACATTACTGCAATCCGCTTGGTTGCAAAAATCCCAACGATCGCAGCAATGTGCTACAAATACTCTGTTGGTCAGCCGTTTATGTACCCACGTAACGACCTTGGCTATGCAGAAAACTTCCTGCACATGATGTTCGCTGTGCCTGCTGACGTAGACTACAAAGTCAATCCAATCCTTGCAAAAGCAATGGATCGCATCTTCACATTGCACGCTGACCATGAACAAAATGCGTCAACTTCAACAGTTCGCTTAGCAGGTTCTACAGGTGCGAACCCTTACGCATGTATCGCAGCAGGTATCGCAGCACTGTGGGGTCCAGCACACGGCGGCGCAAACGAAGCAGTTCTGAAAATGCTTGATGAAATCGGTACTGTTGATAAAGTGCCTGAGTTCATGGAAAAAGTTAAAACCAAAGAAGTGAAACTGATGGGCTTCGGTCATCGCGTTTACAAAAACTTCGACCCACGCGCTAAAGTCATGAAAGAAACCTGTGACGAAGTTTTGGCAGCGCTGGGCATCAACGATCCACAGTTAGAGCTTGCGATGAAACTCGAAGAAATCGCATTGAACGATCCGTACTTCGTTGAGCGTAAACTCTATCCAAACGTTGACTTCTACTCAGGTATCATCCTGAAAGCAATCGGCATCCCAACCAGCATGTTCACTGTGATCTTCGCATTAGCACGTACTGTAGGCTGGATCAGCCACTGGTTAGAAATGCACTCAACTGCATACAAAATCGGTCGTCCACGCCAACTGTACACAGGTTCAGTACAACGTGACTTCGTTCCAGTTGATAAGCGTTAATTGTTAACGTGAATTGATTGAAAAAATAGACCGCGTTGGCGGTCTATTTTTTTTGCAAATCAATCAATGAAGCTAATGACCTATTAACATCATGTTAAGTGTATTAACCTAAATCTTCTTTCGCTAAGATATTAATCACATTCCCTTTTTCATCAAAATGAAATACCGAGACTTGCTGTATTTGTGCCTGTTTAACCAGTTGTTCTTCGATCTTAAAATGCTCAGCCATTTCCTCTACTGTCGTATTTGGTGGAGCGTTACGCCTTGCGACATCTCTAAATCGAAGTAAATTGTAAGTTGCCCAAAGCAACAACAATATAACCATGATGACTACAACTGGTCCCAAAATATTGATTTGTTCAAAGAAACCATCTTTATTCAACACAACATACTGATTAACTCGATGATATCCACTAACCCAAGCAATCAATGTCAACAACGGTAAAATCAGATATAACCAACAAGTCCAGCCAACCACCGCAAGTACCGATGAGACTGTCTTTTGACCGTAACTTTGTAAATCAGGTCGGTCAATAAAATTCGGAAGTTCGATATTATTACGATCTTGATCAGTCATTCTCAGCCTCTCCCACTTTCGTGTGGAATGTCATGTGGATGGATTCCTCGATCTGGACTTGTCCAACGTGCACGTTTTCCTTTCTTCTTGAGTAACGTCTTAGGTACTGCAACGACTGTCGTCAGCATCGTTAACACCCAATACAACAGCGGATACCAGATCACCCAGAAATAATTCCGTAATATACGTCCTCGTTCATAACGGCGATCCATCCATAGGCTCAGAATAAATTGCATCAGACACGTCAAACCCAGCAACAACCCACACCACTGAGGCGTAATACGATCAACCATCCAAAAATCAGGCAAATCAATAAAAAAACCCAAGATGAAAAGTAATAGCACACTCATCATCCCGTAAGCCCACAGAACACTAAGTACATACTCAATCGCCACACCCCAGAATCGACGCTGTTTCCAACTAAATAGATCCAAACTATGACGAATCAAAACTTCGATTCCACCTTGCGACCAGCGCAGACGCTGTTTCCAAAGTCCGCGTAGCGTCTCTGGCATATACAGGTAGCACAGAGCCTCCGCCTCAAACCGCACATCCCAAAAGTCCATCTGCAATCGCCAAGAGATATCAATATCCTCGGTGATCATATCGTCACTCCAATAACCGATTCGATGAAGTGCCGTACGCCTAAAACCCGCTATCGCACCCGATACCGTAAATACGCGCCCATAAGTGCGTTGAGCACGTTTAATCAAACCAATAATTGAAGAAAATTCTCCAACCTGAATCTTAGCCAGCAGTGTCGAGCGATTCAGAATACGAGGATTACCAGTCACCGCACCCACTCGTGGTCCAGAGGTCAAATGAGCCATCATCCAAGATACTGTATCTGGATGAAGCAAAGCATCACCATCAATACAAATCAGATATTCATGCCGACTACTAATCGCACCTGAGCGTAATGCAATAGCCTTACCTTGATTAGTCGCTAGATGAACCACACGCAAACGCGGTTCATTTCGAGCCAATTCATCCAGAATCTCACCAGTACGATCACCACTACCATCATTAATCGCAATCACATCAAAATCAGGATAACGTGTCGCCAGTGCGTAGCGTATCGTCTCTCGTACATTTTCTTCTTCATTAAAACAAGGAATCAGAATACTGCACGCCTCTATTTTCTCGAAGGTCGGCAATTGTGGACGACGAGCCTCTCGGCGCAGATAAAAAAACAGTCCACCGAAGATCCAAAGCCACGACATGATCATTGGGTAATAAAAAACAAAACCGAACAATATATTGTGCAAACCTGCAATTAATGTATCCATAGTTAATATATTCATGGCGCAACCGCCTTTCTGTCTATGGTTAATTTAGCAGTGGGCTCCTTATAAAATGAAGGAAATTGATTCAGACTAATCCCTCCAAATACAGCCGAAAATGCGGGTTGATCATGTATAAAATCATCTGGAAAATAAGCAAAATTTCGTATGCCTAATTGTTGTAACGTTTGCATCCAACTTTTCAATACAGCACCGTCTACCCATTCATGATGTTCATTTTGAACTTGAAATTCAAAAGTTATTTTATCTTTCCATGGCTGATGCTCTACATGTTCTGCCAAGGCTTTCAGAAACTTTTCGGGATCTTTCTTTTTTGGATCTAGCTGAAGCGACAACATCACTTCATCATAGTGTTGCGCCAATGATGCCAACGTTTGAATAAAATTTGCTTGATTAATTGACTCAAGTTGAATTGGAACATTAAGACTACGCACAACTTTCAAACGATTACTCGAGTTTTGGTAATACCTCAGCCTAGCTGTTGCGGTATCACTTACTTTATTAAAATCTAAGACGTTTTCCTGAGTCGGAAGATTCTGACATTTCGTACGCTCTGCCAATCCGATCTCATTAGAAACACAACGATTTATATCATCATGATTAGTCAAATAGGCATTATCATTAATTAAAACACCACTCAGACTGCGCGTATTTTTCCCAAGATCTTCATAAATATCACCGATAATTTGAACCGCTTCAGGTAAAGATGGATTAAGCTGATCAGGTGTACCTTGTACAGCAAGTCGCTGTTGTTCTGAAGGATTAGGCAAATCAAAATCCAGTACAGGTAGCTGCGCATAAACATCCACGCCAGCGCGCGTACGCAACTGCCATGCAACACGATTAAATAAATCTGCTCGCATTGGGAGATGTCGATTCGGAAAATACAGCTGTGATGCCACGCCATGACCCTGCGGATCATAGAACGCTTGCAAATAAACTGACCGAATACTTAATGCCTTGATCCGATCCAGTAATTTTCCAAGATTTGCTTCTTGTTTGGCTGGGTCTGAATCATAAACATCATCCAATCGGACTAAAACCGCTCGCTGAGGGGATGCCTTGCGAGTCAGGACATTACCAATCTGCTGCTCAAGTTGAACTGCCGTCGGACTATTGAACGCCAGCAAACGAGATATCGGCAAACCCGTATTCTGCACATCATTAATGCGATCATCATCCAACGAAAAAGAAATAGGCAATCCAACAGATTTCGCAATATCTCGTGTCTGATCGTTCATAGCACCATACGGCCAAACAACTGCACGTGCGCTGACGCCAAGATTCTTTTCAATAAGTTGACGACTCAACACCAAATCATGTTGAACACGATCGATATAATGAGCATCACTTTCATAGCGATTTGTTTTTGGGTCATATAGTCGAGTCAAAGCAGCAGGCTCAAGATTACCTTGAGGATTTGCCAATATACCTTTATGCAAATCATGTGTGTGGGTCGCAAACTCAACCAGTCCTGAATCGCGCATCTCACGCAACTGAGACCAACTCACAAAACCTTCTTTACCAAATGCATTATTCGGAACTTCGCCAGTAATCCAACCCGTTTCTAAAGCCAGCAATGCAGGATAATGATAGGATTTCAGTAATGGAAACAAAATACTGAAATTACTTTCAGGCCCATCATCAAATGTTAAAAGCACTGCATTGTCAGGTAATTTATAGCGATTTTGCCCCGCATCAATAATTTGTTGCAACGAGACGGGGTTTAAATGATGTTCACGAATCCAATCAAAAAAATGAGCAAGCCGTGCTGTATTCATTGCATAAGGATCTCGATCAACATCAGGAACGACATCTTCTCGAATATCGTGAAATGCAAGAACAGCGAACTGATTCTGGGGAATTTTGATACTGACATCTGAAGCAGCATAGACCTGATGGGTTAAGACCAATGAGCCAATACCACAGATGATTCTCATGTTCAGATTTCGGAAGAGCTGTATGATAAGGCTACGCATTAAAATACTCCGTCAAAACCAAGAACACCGCTAATCCGTCGCTCTCGATCCCCACTATAGACATGTGTTCCCCAAGCAACACCATAATGCAGTCGCCAAGTTCGGTTTAATTGCCAAGTGTGCTGATATAACAAATCTAATGTAGATGCTGTTGAATAACTCGCTTCATCAGTCAGCCCTAAAGCGACCTGAAAATTTTGTGTGAATGATTGATCGTAAGCTCGCCATGTCACCCAATCATGTCTGATACGAAGACTCGCACTATTGAGATCCTTCGGGTTGTAATACACAACGCCAGAATGGCTATTTGACTCATGATATAAATCTAAACCACCCGTTGTGATGTAATAATCCCCTTCAAATAAACGTTGGGAGCCGCCCAATGAAATCGTTTGTCGATGATTACCATCGTCAATATTCATCATTCCTAGATTTAAATACGCTGAACGAGATTCGTCCTGTCGCCATCTTAAATTCACATTTACATCATTTGCTGACAATCCTTTTGCCAAAGCACGCAATGGAATCGCCATTGAATCGGTCGAACCGTTAAATCCATATTGCCAATGATCATTCAGCCATTGTGACCAGCCTGCACTCACTCCAGCATGACCGCCTTGAGGAAAACGTTGACTGAATAAGAGCCAGCCATCTCGTCTCTCACTAGCCCATTCCACACCTGCACCGAAACGATTATCTTGTATATCCTGCGTACCAAGATCTGACCAGCGATTATCATGTTGAACAAAGCCACGCCAGTTATCCATGATCCATGGGGTATTGATCCGCGTTTCCCAATCTCGATCTCGGCTTCCATTCACATCTACTGTATTTTTCCCGCCTGAACTATCACCGAGAGACAATTCACTTGTTATGGACGCGTTGCTACGATCCTGCCACGTAGCGTAATTCTTCTGAACTGCCGTATCATGTGGGAAATCCTGATACAGTGGAATAATCGCGTTCCGCCAACGCGGAATTTGTTCGAGATCACTGGCATTATTTGCAACGTTGATGCGTGTCGCTAGATCAAACGGTTCATATGTCTCTGCCATTGATGTCATTTTATCGGCTGCTTGCGGTAAACCACGCCAGCGCAAAACTGTCGCATAATCATCAATAATCCCTGTGCTATACGGTGCCTGATTGAATAATTCTGTAAACTGCCGATCTGATTCAGCCAAATCATTTCGATAAGCAGCATCCATCGCCACAGTCTGATCAACCTCTAAACGCTCCCAATTCGGCAACTTCCCTCCTGCTGCCAAAACATGTGCATATGTCGGTGTCGTACGCTTTAATCGATCCAAAACCACAGCAGCCTGCTGATACTCCTCAGCATCAATCAAGGCACGATATAAACTCAAAGATAAGCTTGCATCATTTTGCTTGGACAATAGTTCGGTATACAGTTGCGCTGCAATTTTCGGCTGACGATTAGCAAGATAAGCATCGGCAGCCGCACGTTTAACATAAGGTGGAATGACCCTATTGGCGGGAAGATGAATATATGCCTCTATAACCTCTGGCATACGATTCAATAAGCGTAGTACATAAATCCTATCGAACTCTGTATTACGGTATTGAGGGCTATCTTTTGGAAAGGATAATAAATTGTGATCAACCTCGACTAAGACATCCTCTAATGGCTGATTGCGAACTTGATATTGATGCAGGGAATCTAGGCGATCCCGTTCTGCAGCCGCATCACGTAATCTAAACGCAGTATGATCTGCTTTGAGTTGGTTAATTTTTTCTACTGAAAATAACTCCGCATGCTGCTTTGCTAAAAGATAAGCCGCTCCCGTCGCACGAAGATCGGATAAAGCAAATACAGACTCACGAATCGCTAAAACGTTATTTGCATCTTTCTGACGTGCAAGCTGACTCATTGCCAGCCCTTGAGCAGGTTGTTTTGCAAGACGATAAACATACGCAATCTGAGCAAGATCGGTCGCATCAAGTTTGGCATCAGTTTTAGGCAATGCAGCCAAAGCAACATCAGGCTGCTTACCCTCAACACTCACAATTGCATAAAGAATCTGAGCTTTAACGCCCAACTTCCCTTTCGTCAAAACTAATACTTGCTGTGCTTGCACATATTGATGAATATCTCGAAGCGCAGAAGCCCAAGGCATAATGGCATAATTAGGAACAACCAAAGGTGACAGGTCTTGAGTGAGTATCGCAATCTCTTGATTACGTCCCGCCTGTCTAAGCAGGACAATTAAATCTGCAATCACACGCACATCACGAGGGTATTGCTGATGAAGTTGGGTTAAGCTCTTAATCGCAACATCCAATCGTCCGATACGAGTAAAAAGTACAGCTTGTTCACGCAAAGGAGTGATGATTGGATTAGGAATATTGACCCAACTTCTAGGCTCAGGAATATCTGCCCAGCAGATTACTGAAGTCGCATAACCAAATAATACAAACGCAGAGTTTGTAAAAACTTTTACTCTCATAAGATCTTCTTGTATTAAAAAATGCGTATTTTTCTGACAGAAAATAATTAATATTTTCTGCACACCAGAGCTCACAAATGGGTATAGCGGACAAAATGTATGCGAAAAGTACAGATAATGAACTTCGATTTCAATAAAAATATGTTAATTAGTTCACATTTTTAACCAATCAATCCACTTTTTTACCCAAAATGTCGTTTTTTGCCGACAAATGGTATGATTCTTTTT
This sequence comes from Aquirhabdus sp., assembly GCA_030150135.1. Classification (GTDB taxonomy): domain Bacteria; phylum Pseudomonadota; class Gammaproteobacteria; order Pseudomonadales; family Moraxellaceae; genus Aquirhabdus. The sequence continues at coordinate 25,077 of JASLGO010000065.1, read as the reverse complement.
ATCAGACTCTGTCCAAGACAACTTTCCAAAAACTAATGTCTCTATAAATATGATATGAAGATCAATATGAGTCGTTCTGACCAATTGACTCCGGTGAATAATGCTCGTCTTGCGATATCAATCCATGAATTGTTAGTTTAAAAAGCCACAACAGTCATAAAATAAACGCTCTCCTGAAATCATGCTGGGAAAAAACCACCAACAACAATTCAATGCATAATTTATCCTAAAATCATTACCGCATTTTCTGTATAAATGCAGTCGCCTGCGATATAGTGAGCACACATAAATTATTGTCACAGCCACTTGGGAATCGAGTGTGCTTTCTTTGGAAATATGATCAAAAATGAGTGTTTTAACCCTCGCATTAGCGCAATCTACTTTTCTTGTTGGCGACATCGCTGGCAACACTAAAAAAATTATTGAACAAGCCAACACTGCACGTGAAAAAGGTGCACAAATTATTGTGTTTCCTGAACTTGCTTTAACTGGCTACCCGCCTGAAGACTTATTGCTGCGCCCAAGTCTTGCAACACGTATTAATGCCACCTTGACCGAAATTGCTGCCATCGAAGGCATTATTATTGTTGTCGGTTATCCACTTAACGATGGTAAAAAACGCTTTAACAGCGCAGGCGTATTTGCTCAAGGTGCACAGCGCGGTGTCTATCGCAAACAAAAACTGCCTAACTATAGTGTTTTTGATGAAGCGCGTTATTTTAAAGCGGGTACCGACAGCGTTATTTTTGAAATCAGTGGTCGCAAAGTTGGCTTACTGATCTGTGAAGATATCTGGCATCGTCAACCGATCAAAACACTCAAAGAAAATGGCGCAGAACTCGTCCTTGTACTCAATGCGTCGCCATTTCAGATTGGTAAACAAGAACTCCGCCGCTCACTACTCACTCATCGTGCGCAAGAAAATAGCATCGCAATTGCATCTGTGAATTTGGTTGGCGGGCAAGATGACCTCGTGTTTGACGGTGGATCATTAGCCGTGAATCCTGATGGTCAAGTCGCCGCAGAAGCAGGTCGTTTTGAGAGTGAATTGCTACTGGTCAACTTTGATCTTGAGCAACGTGCTTTTGCTGTTCAAGAACCTGTTAAACCATTACCTAAACTTGCGGAGATTTATCAAGCATTGGTTATGGCGGTCAGTGATTATGTCAATCATTCTGGTTTCCCAGGGGTTATTATTGGCCTATCAGGTGGAATCGACTCAGCATTATGCTTAGCAATTGCCGTTGATGCGCTTGGCGCAGAGCGCGTCAATGCGGTCATGATGCCATATGCTTACACTGCAGCAATGAGTATTGAGGACGCAGAAGCACAAGCACAGCGTTTGAATGTTGGTTTCCATGTCGCTGAAATTCACCATATCGTGGACAGTTTCACACAGACACTTGCACCTTTGTTTGGTGACTCACCTGTTGACTCGACAGAAGAAAACTTACAAGCACGCGCACGCGGCACGTTACTCATGGCATTGTCGAATAAATTCGGTCATTTAGTTCTGACTACAGGTAATAAATCAGAGATGTCAGTCGGTTATGCGACATTGTATGGCGATATGGCTGGTGGATATGACGTCCTGAAAGACGTGTATAAGACACAAGTATATGAGCTCGCTCACTTCCGTAACTCGCTGGAAGAAACTCCTGTGATTCCTGAGCGCGTCATCACTCGCCCACCATCAGCAGAACTACGACCAGATCAAAAAGATCAGGATTCACTACCGCCATACGATGTTTTAGATGCGATCCTCTATGGTTATATTGAGCGAGATATGAGCCTAGATGCCCTTGTTGAACAAGGCTTTGAACGTGCAACGGTTCAGCATGTGATTCGCTTAGTAGATCGTAACGAACACAAACGCAAGCAAGCAGCGCCTGGCCCACGCATCAGTGGTCGTGCGTATAGCCGTGAGCGTCGTTATCCGCTGGTCAATGGCTGGGCTGCTGGCGAATAACCGCGAAATAGACTTTGGATTAAAGTGAGTAAGCACATGGATGACGCGACCCTAAAGATTGCTGCACAGCAACTTGCGGCGAACCTTCTGAATGCACAAGTAGAAGAACTGCACCAGCGATTAGTAGGATCCCAATTGATTGACCTTGCTGCGGTAGAAGTCGATAACCTTCTTGCGCTTGCAGAGAATGTTTTACTCGGCGAAGTCGTTAACCGTCAATCAATCAAAGATGTCGTCCGTGTATTTGCTTTTGAACTGGATCTCGGTAGCGGCGTCATTGCGCTATCAGGAGAAATGGCGCAACAGCTTCATATCACAGCAAACAAAAATGCTCCAAAGCTCAAAGAGTTGTTCAGTAATTCCATTATCGCGCAGTGGGTAGATAAGATTCTGGAACTAGAAGAATTTCGCTCAATCTTGCTGAATAAGGTGAGCGAAAGTACAACGTTACATGAGTTTGTATCAGATCATGTGCTCATTCTGATTGAACAACAAATTGCACAAAGATCACCTCATTGGTTACAACAACTGACCTCTGATGATACTTCCACCAATCCGATTTTGGGTTCGCGGGTTGCGACCAATATACGTCGTAAACTCAACAATACTGTTCGATCTCAAGAAGAATTCCTTGAGAAAAAATTAAGACACTCTGTCTCCAAAGCAATTCAGCAAGCCTGTACTGAACTCAGTGAAATGGATGAAAGTGTCTGGCGAGATGCAATCTGGCAGCTCTGGCAAGCGATTCGTGATGAATCAGTTTCACAATTTGCCGAAGGGCTTGATCCATTGGATATGGAAGAGTTCTTTGTTTTGGGTTATGACCAATGGCGAAAACTACGCCAGACTGAATACGTCAGACGCTTAATCTATACAGGAATTGATGTGTTCTTCGATGCTTATGAGGACACACCACTGACTGATTTACTCGATGACGTAGGCATTACGCGCAAGCATATGCTTGCAGAAGTTGCACGCTTTGCACCGACTGTGATTCAGCTTTTAGATGAGCGCGGCTATATCCGAGATTGGCTCAAACGTCAGTTATCACCGTTTTATGAGAGTGAGGCGACTTTGAAGGTGATGGAGGATACGTTACGGAGTGTCGGGCACAAACCATAAGAGGTATAAGATAAACGATGAATTCCCACTTAAATTCAACGAAAAAAAAATAAGCCTGCTTATGGACGACATTTGATAATTTTTTTAGCAATTGTCTTTATTTCTGTACCAGTCCTAATGATGGGGATTTATCTTAATTCGGAACGAATCTTTGAAATCGGAGTTGTGACTTTTGCTTTTCTTTGGTTTTTAGCACTCATAAACTGGGTTGTTAATTTGCTTCAGAGTAGAAATACGTAGGCTGCGGGCTTGCCCCAGCTATTCACCAATCAAATACAGCGCTGGGGTGAACCCCAGCCTACACCAAAAAATCACTCAGGAAATTGCGGCAGCCTTGCAAGCTCGGCATCCACATAACTCGTCGTCATTCGTGCTAAACCGTGAACCATATCCTCATACGACACATTTGGTGGTGGCGAACTCAAGTGGCGAACAATGCTATAAATCCCACCATTAATACAAATATAAGTAATCGTCGGCATGTTGCTCAGGCGTAAATACTTAGGATTATTCATCACATAGTGCATCGCCATTTCCATCAATGCACTTTCAATTTGTGGTGAATAACGCGAATAACGCACATATTTCAAATAAACTGCGTTATCTCTTTGCAGTAAATCGCCGAAATTCCTCAGTAACAGCTCCACCAAATCCTGCAAATTTAACCGAACAAGCTCAGGTGTTAGCCGACGCAGCATCAAAACAATGTCATCAACAAAGCGTTGATTCATCGCCTCATAGATCGCTTCTTTATTTTTAAAATACTCATAAAGAGACCCCACACCAATTCCTGATATTTCAGCAATTTGGCGTGTTGTTGCATCTCGCATCCCGCTTTTTGCAACCGCAATAAATCCCGCTTGAATGATGGTATCTACGGTAACTTTCGCGCGCTGCTGAGTAGGTTTTCTGACCATAATTTACCGACTTGTATCCGAACAGATAGTCGGATTATTCTGATTCAAAGCGTAAATTAGGTCAATTGCATGATTGATCTTATCCATGACCTAAATGAGTAAATTCGCTATTTCAAAAAGTGATTTTCAAGAAATAGTGTCACTCAAAATGCCTCAATTATTGTTACAAGCGCATGAAGCGCTATCTACGTTCAGGCTTATTCCATCTAGGTCATTGTCATAAATCCCCCTTTTTAAATGTGCTTCATGGAGAACATCATGGCTTCTATTGATCTCGACAAAATGCTTGCCAAAGTCAAAAAAACGCAATGGTCACTTGCTGATATTGACTGGAATGCGCCGGGAGCAGAACTGGTCACAGGTAATCCAGAACTTTATGCAAAACTCAAACCATTCATGGCTGATCTGATGTGGATTGAACATATTGGCGCACGTGCATTTTCTGCGATGTCAAAAAAAGCGCCGACTGAAACACTTAAACAAATGTATAGCCACTTCCATGCCGAAGAACAACGTCATGCCAATGCTGAAATGGCACTCATGAAACGCTGGGGCATGTTACCTGAAGATGGCTCAATTCCAGAACCAAACAAGAATCTTCGTTTAACCATTAAATGGCTCGATACATACGCCGACAAAATGCCGTTTTACGTGCTCGGTGCAGTGATTCCGATGCTTGAAGTTGCGCTAGATGGTGCACTCTGTACCTTCTTATTGGAAACTGTAGAAGATCCAATCTGTCACAGAGCATTTGATTTGATTAATGACGATGAATCACGCCACTTAGGCGTTGGTTTCTCGGTGATGGAAGCGCAAGGCTACAACAAAACTATGATCGAACTGTCCAAGATGGCAGCGCGCATTATTGATCCACGTTTGATTCTAGGGATTGCATCTTATCTACCACTCTTGAACAAAATGCGCGATAACGTTGTGAAAATGGGGTTGCCTGAAGAAAAATTATATAACGCGATGAAGAAATTCGAAAAAATCGCAGGACGTACAGCCGAAGGTCGCCGCAATCCTTGGTTCCAGATCATTAGCTGGAATGGTCGCATGGTTGTCAACCGCAAAAACAGAATCTACCACACGCCTGTCGATGCAATGGTCAGAGCAACTGATATGTTGCCTCAAAGCAGCATGCCTGAAATGCCAAGTTGGGTGAAAGAGCTGACCTATGAGCCTGTCGCGGTTCATTAACGCCCCCTCACTCTCCCAAAAGTGAAGTTCACTGAGCGGAGTCGAAGTGAACATATACACCTCGACTCGTTCAGAGAACGCACATTTCGACTCCGCTCAATGAGCTAATAAGACACATTCCCTATTTCAAATTCTGAGTACCATCATGACTTCACAAGCTAATATAACAGCACCAACCGCTGAAAATACGCCAGTCAAGCCACGTAGAACCACACGTACAAAAGCAGCAACCACACCAACTCAACCCATCGCAACCGTCAACACGCTGATCATTGGTGCAGGCTTTGCTGGTCTTGGCAGTGCCATTCGCTTGAAACAAGCTGGCTTGAATGACTTCGTTATTCTAGAGCGTGGCACAAAAGTTGGTGGAACATGGCGCGACAACAACTATCCTGGTGCGGCATGTGATATTCCATCAAATCTATATTCGTATTCATTTGCACAAAACCCGAACTGGTCTCGTGGCTTTTCTGGAAGCAATGAAATCCTAGATTATATTAATCACCTCGTCAGCAACTTTAACCTCGGTGAATTGATTCGTTTTAATCAGAATGTTTCCAGTTTAAGTTTCGATGAAGCAACTGGTTTGTGGACAGTTAGCCTCAGTGATGGCAATTTTTATCACGCGCGTACAGTCATCGCAGCCCAAGGTCCACTGTCGAACTTTAGCTTTCCAAAAATTGATGGTATCGAAAACTTCAAAGGTAAAAAAATCCACAGTGCAAATTGGGATCATGACTATGATATAAAAGGCAAACGTGTTGCTGTCATCGGTACTGGTGCAAGTGCGATTCAAATCATTCCTGAACTGGTCAAAACTGCTGATTTCGTTAAAGTATTTCAGCGCACACCTGGCTGGGTGACTCCGCGCCCTGACTACAAGACACCTGAATGGAATAAAGCTATTTTCCGTAAACTCCCTGCTGCCCAAACTGCGATGCGTCGCGCATTGTATTGGACTCATGAGTCGATGGCATTGGCAGTGATATGGAGCTCACCGTTGACCAAAGTTGCAGAGCAATTGGCAAAAAGCCACTTAAATCGTCAAGTCAAAGACGCATGGTTACGCCGTCAATTAACCCCAGATTTCAAAATTGGTTGTAAGCGCGTATTAGTCTCAAATGACTACTACCCTGCTCTGCAACAACCAAACTGCAAACTCATCACTTGGCCAATCGTAAAAGTCACCGAAAATGGCGTACAGACCATGGAAGGTGTGGAGCATGCTGTAGATTGCATCGTATTTGCTACAGGCTTTGATGTCAGTAAATCAGGATCGCCATTCCCAATTACAGGTTTAAATGGTCGCAGTCTGGATGAAGAATGGTCTCGAGGCGCGAAAGCGTATAAGAGCATTAACGTGTCGGGTTTCCCGAATTTGTTCTTCACGTTTGGTCCAAATTCAGGGCCAGGACACAACTCAGCGCTGGTCTATATGGAATCACAAATTGACTATGCCGTTCGAGCCATCAAAACTATTGTGAACAGTAAGATTAAGATGCTCGATGTCAAAGCAGGCGTTCAAGCTCAGTACAACAAAGAGATTCAAAAGCGTCTGTCTAAGACCAATTGGAACTCAGGTTGTAAGAGCTGGTATCTGACCGAAGATGGCTTCAATTCGACCATGTATCCAGGTTTTGCAACGCAATACAGTAATCAAATGAAATCATTTGATTTGAAAGACTACACAGCGACGCCTGTTTAAAAACTGGATAGCACATTGAGCCTGTCGAAATGCGTGGCATTCATGCAGAGTATCAGACGGAAATCACTTCGACAGGCTCAGTGAACTTTATATTTATTCAAATCAGCCTCATGTTCAAGCAACATGGGGCTTTTTGATATTTAGTATTCAGCATAATCATGTTATAGATAGCGGCTTAACAGAAAGTTATTTATTGACCTTTCTGACAACAATCGAATAAGACTTGCCATAGGGAATGGTATTTTTTCGTGACAGTATCGAACTGTGACTTATCCAAAATGGAATTACTTCAATGCATACTCAAGATACTTTAATGGGCAATTTGCAAGGCATCGGCTTACGCATGTTGACCCAGTTCGCCTCTAGCGACGTTGCAGATCGCTTAAAAATCCGCAAACCGATTGAAAATATGCTGTATCAGGGATCTAAAACAGGCTTTCAAATCGCAACCAAAGCCGCACGTGTATTTTCTAAAAAACCAACATCCAATGCAGCAACACGTCTACCGAGTCAAAAACGTAATAACTTATTTGATCTGACATTGTCAGATGAACAGCAAATGACGCGTGATTCATTGTCACGTTTTGCTAAAGAAGTCTTGCGTCCAGCCGCACACAATGCAGATGGATCACATGCAATTCCAGCAGAACTTCAAGCACAGGCTGCCGAGTTGGGCTTAATGTATTACGCCATTCCAGAAGCATTGGGCGGTGCAGCGACCGAAGACAGTTTGGTCACGCAAATGCTCGCACTGGAAGATTTAGGGCATGGTGACTTTTCTCTTGCTGCTGCAATCTATGCACCAGTCAGCGTTGCAAATGTTTTGACCCGCTTTGGTACAGCCTCACAGCAACAACAATATTTACCTGCATTTATTGATGAAGCAAAACCGACGATTGCTTCACTGGCATGCAATGAACCTGTTGCTGTATTTGATCCGAACAATCTAAAAACAACAGCAACATTAGTAGGCAGCAACTATGTGTTGAATGGCGAAAAATCATTAGTTCTGCTTGCTGCGGATAGTGAACTATTCATCGTCTCTGCACAACTGGACGGCAAACCTGCATTATTTATTGTTGAAAGTGGATTAACAGGCTTAACTCTTTCCGAAGAGCCAGCAATGGGTCTAAAAGCCGCGAAAACGGCTCGCCTCCATTTCGAAAATGTGTATACACCGAAAGAAAACCTCCTCACTGAAGCCAACTATCGCGAGTTCTTAGATTTAGGCGCATTAGCATCTTGTGCAACTGCGGTTGGTACAGCACAAGCCGTCCTCGACTACGTGACTGTATATGCCAATGAACGCGAAGCATTTGGTGAGCCAATTAGCCACCGTCAAGGCGTTGCTTTCATGATCGCAGATATGGCGATTGAAGTAGACGCCATGCGTTTATTGACATGGAGTGCATGTTCACTCGCTGAAGCTGGCAAACCTTTCCATCGTGAAGCACATCTGGCTCGTATCCTATGTGCTGAAAAAGCGATGAAGATCGGCACGGATGGCGTTCAAATTCTAGGTGGTCATGGCTTTACCAAAGAGCATCCTGTTGAGCGTTGGTATCGTGATTTGCGCAGTGTTGCAATCACCCAAAATGCCATTAGTCTATAAGGAGTTAGCCAAATGAATTTAGAAACCCCAAAGAAATTTGCAGTTCTCGTTGAACAAGCTCATCAAGTTGCAGTGAATGTTTTCCGTCCTATTTCACGTAAATATGACAAAGGTGAACATGACTATCCAAAAGAACTGGATATGCTTGCTTCCCTACTCGATGGCATGAATGCAGGTGGCGACAGCGTCACTGGCGCAACCAGCGCAACTGGTAATCCTTCCGCGGAAGGAATGAGTGGCGATGTAAAAAACGGCTCAAATATGTCGACCGCACTTGGCGTGATGGAACTCTGCTGGGGCGATGTGGGCTTCTGCTTAGGCATGCCACGTCAAGGCTTGGGCAATGCTGCTATTGGTGCAGTTGCCAATGAGGAACAGCTAAAGCGCTTTGATGGTGTATGGGCAGCAATGGCAATCACTGAACCTGGCACGGGCTCTGACTCTGCGGCAATTCGCACCACAGCCGTAAAAGACGGTGATGACTACATCCTGAATGGTGAGAAAATCTTCGTCACATCAGGTCAACGTGCAGGCGCAGTTGTTGTCTGGGCGACATTGGACAAAAATGTCGGTCGTGCAGCCATCAAATCCTTCGTCGTTGAGCATGGCACTCCAGGCATGGAAATCGCACGCCTCGAACACAAACTCGGCATCAAATCTTCTGATACTGCTGCAATCAACTTCATTGACTGTCGCGTCCCTGCTGCAAATCTGCTTGGCTCACCAGAAGTAGACGTGCAAAAAGGGTTTGCGGGTGTCATGCAGACATTTGACAACACACGTCCTTTGGTTGCGGCAATGGCGGTTGGTATTGCCAAAGCTTCACTGGATTTGACACGTAAGATCCTCAAGGATCATTTGTCAAAAGACTATGCAAACCTCCCGATCAACGCGTCTTATATCGAAGCGACTCTGGATCGTTTGGAAGCTGAATGGGAAGCCTCACGCTTACTGACCTTGAAAGCAGCATGGCTAGCGGATAACAAAATCCCCAACTCCAAAGAGGCATCCATTGCAAAAGCGAAAGCTGGGCGCACCGCCAACGAAGTGACGCTGAAATGTATCGAACTCTGTGGTTCGGTCGGTTATAGCGAAGTCGATCTACTTGAAAAATGGGGACGTGATTCGAAGATTCTCGACATCTTCGAAGGCACACAACAAATCCAATTGCTCATCGTGGCACGTCGCCTATTGAATAAGTCTTCTTCTGAATTGAAGTGATTTAGATTGAGGTGAAAGGAAGCCCTGTCGGAAGATGGGGCTTTTTATTTTCGTTATTGCTTGGTTTTAATAAACTACTTTCCAAATAATATTACAAAGGATATTAACATGATTTTAAAAGTTACTTTTGATACAAATGTTTTTAACAAACTGATTAATTTGGAAGAAAATGAAGATAAAACTTATTACGAAACTATTCTTAAAAATCTTAAGAAAGGAGATATTAAAGGTTATTTCAGCGACACATTTATCACTCTTGAAGGTGTAAGAAGAATTGATCGAGAAAATATCTTTGGTAGTAGGAAAGTTCTTACAAAAACTTCTAATAAATCCAAAAATGAAATAACAATATCATTTGGAACATCAATGCTCTCCCCTCAACTTAACGAAATCCATCTACATAAAATTCAACTTCTAACTAATCTCGGAATCAAAGGATTACGAGGTCAAATGTACTTAGGGGACAATTTTATAGTCCCTCCAACCCTTGATATTTATGAGTCTACTGATATTGATCTATTAATTGCATACAGAGCAAAGATGGCAGTTGTTGAATGTGCTATTGCAGAAAAATGTTCGTCTACTGGAGTTCATATCGGCAAGAATTGTGCGAGAGAACTAGGACTAAGTAGACTAAAGCGTGCAAATAGAGATGGAGAAATTTGGTATCAAGGTTTAGGACTTTCACAGAATAACAGCGAATCAAAAGAAACCCAAAGTGCTATTGCAGAATGGGCTGACGGAGACTCTATTATTCGTCATATTGGTTATGGTAACGATTACTTTTGTACTTTAGATAATGGTAAAAGCGCCAAAGCAGCATCGATTTTTGACGCAGAACACAAAAAATGGTTAAACGATAAATTTGGAGTGAAATTTATAATCCCTTCAGATCTAGCAAATTTATTAAGTTAACCAAACTTGGCTTCCTTTGCTTGATTGCATTCACCACCCTACTCATCACATTACTATGTGTCTCGCTCAACAAAAGCGCCCCGCGTATTTCCTCAAACAATCCTCGAATCTCTCTCGTCTGAGTCAAATTATAAGGAACAATAAAGATCGACATCCGACTGCGCAATTGCTCAATCTTCAAATCATCATGCTCTAATTGCTTCAATTTTTCTTGAATCTGAGAAATGGGGAACTGACCACCCACAATAAAACCTTTCGCAACAAGCATCTCAAAATTACTTTCAATTGCTTGTTGATGATCAATAATCTGTTGCTGAACACTCAAACTCAAATCATGATAAAACTGCTCAATCTTCTTTTTATTCTCCTGATTCAGTATGAGCGATTTCGGAATCCAATGCCCTAAATGAGTCTCAACTCCTTCATTCAATAACTCAACAAGCTCACGACTCGACAGAATATGTTCAAATGACAAATACTGGCGACTAATCCTATCCACATCATCCGAAAACCCTAACGCCTGCAACTCTCCACGGTCAACGCACTGCTGCCCTAACGCCGTCAGTCGATATTGAACAGCAAAATACTGCTCAATCGTGCCATGCCACGGACGCATGAACAGCCCTTCTCGAATCAATGCGTATTGAAATGTAAAACTATCGACAGAGTCGAAAACATCTAACTCATCAAGGCGTTTCAGATAATTTCTTGGAATACTCGCCAAGTAGTCTTTCGCTAGATTCAAGTCAGTCGTCAACAAACCCGACTCATAATTCCCGAGCTGGTCAAAGAATCCATGCTTGGAAAGATTACTTGAACCTACCACCAAAGCACCAGAACTCTCATCCTCGCTCAGTAAGACAAAACCTTTACTATGAATCAACGTGGGCGTATCAACCGCTAGGATTTCAAACCAGCTTTCACCCTGCTCACGACAAATCTGTGCGGAAAGATCAATCAGCGGCTCAATACCAATTTTTAGAATTTGCCGTGAATCGATATAAAGAGAAAACTTAGAGAGATGTATCTCACGGGTGAGATCATGAATAAATGCGAGAAGATCACAGACATCGTCTGATAAAAAACAAGAAACTACACTGAAATGATAGGTTTTCTGTAAATCAACCACAGAGACCAGAGAACTAATGAGCTTTGATGCTTTAGAGTTTGGCTCATTAAAGAAAACCTTCATGTCCATCCTCCTATCGCCTCATCGCACATTAAATCTCTGGCAGAGCCGATTCGATATTACATCTTTTCCTATAAATGCGGTTGAGATAATACTTCGATATCTTTCAATACTTGAGCCGCATGAGACTCGGTATTCACACTAGTATAGTGATACACAATCACGCTTTGCGGATCTATTAAGAAAGTCTCTCGTTTGGCATACGGTAATATCCCAAACCCGCCTAAAACTTTAAATGTCTTCGCTAAATCATGATTTGTATCCGCTAACAATGGAAATGGCAAACCTAACTTATCCGAAAAAGATTTATGCGATGCCACGTCGTTCAGACTGACACCCAACACTGCGATATTACGTTTTTCATAGATTGGGTAAAGATCACGAAACTGACGGGCTTCCTCTGTGCATCCAGGTGAGCTATCCAAAGGATAAAAATAAAGAACCAACCACTTTCCTTTATAATCTGCCAAAGCATGCCACTGATCATTCTGATCTTTTAAACGAAAATCTGGAGCACTTTTACCAACCCATTCACTTTTTAGTCCAGCATCGCCAACCTTAAGTAATGCGTTTTGTTTAAACCCAGAGTTATCATTTGACGTTGTGGCATGGCTGAGAATACTCACTATGCCTAAAAGAATACCCAATGTGACAATTTGAATTCGGGTACTTCTTATAATGCTTTGCATTGCGATCTCCTTATCACAAACTGCAATTATTAACTTTTCTTAACCAATATATTTATAACATAGTCAATGACTTTGATCACAATTAGTTATGTGAACTTGGTCACAGTTAGAAGTGAATTTAAATAAAATTTCATCCTAAAAATGTGATCCCTTCCCCACTCTGTCTTTATCACATGAAATGTAAGTTTGTATGACTAATCGTTGCATCGTCATCTCATTGAATATACTGTTTGCTAAATCAACGTTTTTCAAAATCTCTCAAAGGTGACGATAATGAATAGCGACAAAAAACAATCCATGACCAAAAATACTTCAAATAAAAGAAACGATCTGCATTACTGGACAACACTACAATTCGAACAAATTCTTAAAGACTCAACGCAAAAGAAGAAAAAGAAATAAACTACTAAAATATTTCTTCGGCATAAGTGTATATGCAAATTGGCTACGCTCAGTACTGTCAGAATTGTCATCTCTGAATTAGATACTATGCCGCCGATACGACTTCCCAGTGTCACAATCCTCATTTAAATTATCCCAAAAGATCGATTGACAACCTCAATCTCAACCATGCATGATCGACAAATGATGACCTATTCCATGATGAGCTCAATTCGTACAGTCCGTGCCATTCGCAAACCTGCGGTGTGGCATATAGACACGCGTGAGCTTCTTTCGACGAAATAGATCATCCTACAGTCAAAGCCGCTCATACAAAGCGGCTTTTTTTATATCTAAATTTTGGTCATAAGGAGGAATAAAATGTTAACCCCATTAGAAGAACCGCCACAGAGTTTGCGTACGTCGGGAGCCTATGTCACCTTAATTCTGATTTGGTCGACCACACCGCTTGCAGTTGTGGTGAGTCTCCGTGGACTCAACCCTATCTGGTCTCTCAGCGTGCGCTTTCTACTTGCGATTGCGATTGCTCGCATTATTTTATGGTCTATCCGTGAGCCACTTCCTTTAAATAAAGAAGCTTTACGGTGTTATCTCGCAGGAACTTTAGGCTTATTTTGGGCAATGCTTTTTACCTATCTAGGGGCACAATATTTGCCATCTGGACTGATTTCTTTAATTTTTGGTCTATCGCCGCTCATGACTGGATTAGTTGGGCACTTTATTAATTCTAAACTCAATCGCTTACAGTGGTTCGGGATGACATTATCCACGCTTGGATTGTTAGGTGTTTTCGGTTCAGTACATATGCATACAGGCATGCTCAAGGGCATGATTTATGTGTTAATTGGAGTGATGGCCTATGTCGGTTCAATTTTCTGGTTACGATATGAAAAAGCCAACTTGCATCCTTTGGCACAAACGACAGGCTCGCTTATTTTTTCCATGGTCGGACTAATCATCCTACTACCATTTTACTGGACGCTCAGACCGATGCATTTGCCTGACCACACTGCATTATTAGCGATTCTATATTCAGCAACGCTATCTTCGATCGCGGCAATGATGTGTTATTTCTATTTGATTAAACATATGCAGCCCTCGACACTTTCGTTAGCCACAGTCATCACACCTGTACTCGCGCTTATCTTGGGGACATGGCTAAATAATGAGCATATCAGTAGTGTCATGATGATTGGAATTGGTGTGGTTATGCTCGGGTTGATGTTTTACTTTTTTTACGGCTTATTTCCCCGTCTCAAAAAACAGAACGAAATTCGAGCGTTTTAAGCTTTGACATCGAACTCAGTATTGATATGGGAAATATGTATCACCTAGGCATAAATTCAACTCGCCCAGAACAAGAGTTATTCTAATCAATATACGCCTGACAATAGACCGACTCCCACCAGTGTCAGTCTATTGTCTCTATGATCTAAAAAAAATAAAACTCGCCACGAAAACATATTGATTGATGAAACTCTGTTCTCCGAATTTTTTACAAACATTCGCAATCCTATAATTTTTTTCTTGCGATCATTAAATATTTGTAGCACTATTAATTGAGTTTTTTTTAACCAATTTCAAATCAATTGATTTTTGGCTAAAAATAATCTAAGTATCAGAAATTAATAATCATTACTAAATAAATTACGACAAAAACGATCACTCCTTCTGCTCTGGAGGTGTATGAATAAAATGACATATTTGCAACGGCTATCGCTTCATCGATCGACCGCGACGACTTTAATAAATAATTTTGAATAAGAGGGATTTTTAAATGTCCAAATCTAATACGACTTCCTATAGCAGCCCTGCTCCACGAGATCTACCATCAAGATTACTGAAACTGAGCCAACTACTACTATTACCATCCGTTCTACTATTGAGCGCATGTGGTGGGAAAGGCAGTGACGGAGCACAAGGACCTGGTGTCCTTAACGGCACCAGTGTACCCACAAGTTCGGTCGGTGTAGATGGCGACTTTTATATCGATACGACAACTGAGACATTATATGGACCTAGAACCGCAGGAAACTGGGCTGCTGGAATATCCTTGAAAGGTTCTGCGGGAACTAATGGCAGCACCATTTTAAGCGGCGTTGGAGCACCCTCCAATTCAGTAGGTGTTAATGGTGATTTTTATCTTGATAGTCACACCTTTATTTTATATGGCGCTAAAGCAAATGGTGCTTGGCCAACATTAGGTGTTTCCCTAATCGGTGCGAAGGGTGCTGATGGTCATAGTGTACTTAATGGCGACTCTGCCCCCACCAGCGCCATTGGCAATATTGGTGACTTTTATATTAATACGAGTACTGACGTTATCTACGGTCCGAAAACGAGTACTGGATGGCCGAGCACAGGCGTTTCTTTGATTGGTGCGACTGGAGCTACGGGCGCAACAGGAGCTACAGGAGCGACTGGCGCAACAGGGGCTACTGGTGCGAATGGGACTGCGATTGATAATGGTACGGGAGCACCTACTAACACTGTGGGAAATAACGGGGACTTCTATATCGACACGGAAACGAGCACCTTGTATGGTCCAAAAACTGGCGGTGCATGGCCAAGTACAGGAGTTTCATTAATAGGAGCTACAGGTGCCACCGGAGCAACGGGGGCTACTGGTGCCACTGGTGCTACTGGAACGACTGGCGCAACAGGTGCCACTGGAGCAACAGGTGCAAATGGCAATACGATTGATAGCGGCACAACAACGCCTACTAACACTGTAGGGAATAACGGTGACTTCTATATCGACACAACAACGAGCACCTTATATGGTCCAAAAGCTGGCGGTGTATGGCCAAGTACAGGAGTTTCATTAGTTGGAGCCACAGGGGCGGCTGGAGCAACGGGTGCCACTGGGGCTACAGGTGCCACTGGCGCAACGGGAGCTACTGGAGCAACAGGGGCAGCAGGAGCTAATGGCAATACCATCTTTAATGGTGTAACAGCTCCAGCCAACTCTTTAGGTAATAATGGCGATTTCTATATCGACACAGAAACAAGCACCTTGTATGGACCAAAAGCTGGCGGCGTGTGGCCAAGCTCAGGGATTTCATTAGTCGGAGCCACAGGGGCTACTGGGGCAACAGGCGCGACTGGAGCAACAGGCGCAGCGGGTGCAAATGGCAACACCATTTTCACAGGTTCAACCGTACCATCAAATGCTGTAGGCAATATCGGTGACTTATATATCCAAACAGGCGCTGGACTACTATTTGGTCCTAAAACTGCAGCTGGCTGGCCTGCCGTAGGGGTTCCAATTACGTCGACAACTCCTGGACAAATCATTAATAACTTTACCGTATATAACTGCAATGGTGCTGGCACAACGAGTATTACGGTAAGCAGTGTCACACAGTCCTATATTATCTGTAACTGGGGCAATACAGATCCATCTACAGGAGCAACAGTGAACCTCACCATTCCTGCAGCCAACGCTTATCCTGCGGGTGCAACACTCACCTTTACCGAAACAGGTGGATCTGCAACCTCGACTCTAAACAGTATTCCAACCTTTACACTCACCTCACCAAGCTCATCTGTAATCATCCCGACAGGAGGAGGAACGCCAGTTTCTACGGCATCAGGTGCCAGCATTGTTGAAGCTGAATACAGCGCGGCTTTTAACTTTAAATTGGTAAGTGATGGTGTAAGTACATGGTATCTACTAAATTTCTAAATGAGATTTGCTTGCTATTTCATAATAGCAAGCAACAACGTTTGATAGGTCTAGGTAATAATCAATGAAATAACAAATGCATACGGAGAAATAAAATGAGCACAAAAATGAAATTAAGAACCGTCACGAAATATATGTCCGCAACTTGTCTCTTGATCGGCATGTGTACCCAACCAGTCTATGCTTGTGGAGCAAACCCCTTCTTGGGTCAACTTTGTACTGTTGCTTTTAATTTTTGTCCAACAGGATGGGCATTAGCTAATGGGCAATTACTGTCAATTAGTCAGAATACCGCGCTATTCGCATTACTAGGAACACAATTTGGTGGCGATGGTCAGAGTACTTTTGCATTACCAGATTTACAAGGGCGAGTTCCTGTAGGTATGGGAACTGGAGCTGGTTTATCAACGGTGAATATCGGAGATAAGTTCGGCGCACAAACAACGACGCTAACCACTTCGCAGCTCCCATCCCATACTCACAGTTTCAATGTCAATACAACCGTTAGCACAAATATGAGTGCCAGTACTGCAAGCGGTACAGCGATTGGACCAAGCCCTGCTAATAACTACTTAGGAACGGCAACGGGCACAACAAAAATATACACAGGTAACCACTCCAATTTAGTACCTCTAGCTGGGGGAAGTGGGACAGTGGCAATCAGTGGAAATACAAATGCTACAGGTGGCGGTCAACCAATTCCAACCCAGCCACCTTCGCTGGGCATAACGTATTGCATTGCATTACAAGGTATTTTTCCATCACGAAACTAGCTTGCGAGAGTAAATATTTCTCGTAATACATTCTAACAACGACAAAAAAAATCCCTTGAGCTTTTAGCTAAAGGGATTTTTGTTTACAACACCTAATTTGGCGGAAGTGACATCCGTCACATCAGCCTCACATCTCTCAGTTTTAATTCGCTTTAAACTTTGTATGATGCAACAAATACCGTCAAAAATACCTAGAATAGCTTGTAAAAGAGATACACTTCTTGCAATAGCATCAGTATTTGGATCATTCAATGTGTCAGCGACATTGTACCAACCAACAGGTCTCCCCAGCATTTGAAGAATAATATCCGTATCTTCTACTACCTAACTCATTGCTTTAGAATAATCTGTCACACTATTTTACCCCTATCGTTCTATTTTTAATAAAGATTGAAAAAAGGCTAGCTGCTTTAATTTATTGAAACTACCCCAATAATTAATAAACCAAAAACAAACCAATAAACAAAACATTAAATATGAAAGCTTTGATAAAGAATAATAATCTGCCTCTTGGACAAGAGGAACAGAAGTATTGCACATTTGTAATTTGCAATTTCTTTGTATAAAAAGGTTCTGTAACTTTTCTAAATGCAACAACGGTTGAAGTTTTAGATAAAATCACACAACCTTGTGACGATCCACCTAATTCAATAAATTTTTTGACGTACAACCCTTCCCTTGTCTCTTTATCCCAATCATTTATCGATACACCATTTGGCACAGACATATCATTAATGAATGTATAAGTACCATTAAAATGCATTCGGTGAGAGATACTTTAAAATTGAATGCAATCGGGTGCTGTTATATACATCCAATATATAACTTGAGATGCTTTGCTGAGCTTACCAATGCTTGCGCCTTGGTCAATGACCATCTTGACGATTTCAAGTTTGAATTCAGAAGTTAATTGTCTACGTGTTGCCATATTTAAATCCTCATTTAAATGATAAATCATCTAACGAGGTGGTGACTATTCGGGGGCCATTACACATCACGCTGGATTAGGTTTTGAAGTGATCTGATTAGAAAACAGGAAAAATAAACAACATTATTGCACTTAGGGTGTGTTGATATTTGGTCTTTGCCATGAAAAATGCACGAAATCAAACGTCAACATGCCCTAAGTAATGAGACCTATTTTTTTTGCATCCTTCACGGCTTCCAACCGAGAACGTGAATTTAACTTACTGTAAATATTACGCAAATGCCACTTCACAGTATTGACCGATAAAAACACCAACTCTGCAATTTCTGCATCGGAGAACCCTTCGCTCACTTTCTCCAAAATTTGAATTTCGCGTTTTGATAATAATTCTGCTTGATCTGATTGGACTGTCTGCACTGCTTCATCGACAGCAGAGACTCCATGAACCGAAGGCAAAAGTGACAGTAAATACTGAATATACTCAAATAACTGTGAAACGTGATGTTGTTTATCGCTTGCCATTTTTTGGCTTAATTGATGGAGCATTTGCCAAATCAATGGATGCTCATCCAAGATAATACGCACAGCGTGTGTCGGCATTAAATTGACAACCGCTTGCTCAAGATAACTGAGCGCAATGTCTTGTTGTCCAAGTTGATCATAGGCAAGCGCCTGCAATAATTGAATCCGCACTTGACGCAATGGATAAACGGTAACGCGTTGTGATTCAGCCTGTAATCCCGCGATTGCAATCTCAACCTGTTGATTAAAAATGAATGTGCGGTACCTAATCAGATCATCACCAATCAATAAATTCGTGAGATTTAATGGCTTTGAATGATCAAACGATTCCAACTGACTAGATGTCATCTCTTGTATATTTTCAGGATGATCTAAATATTCATAAACCCTTTGCATGGTTTTGGCTAATCTTGGCAAATTCCAATGATTCGTTCTGATCTGCGACTGAGTCAAACAGGTTTGCTCACCAATACCATCGCCACTTAAATGATCAAGCCGCAATTGCAGCACATAACCAATGATGACCATATCTGGAATCACAAGCTGGTCGCCGCCATTAAAATTCTGTAGCACCAACTTGGCTGAATCTATTTTATTCATTTCATAATATAAATCAGCTCTTAAACTACTGGTAATCGCATCCACTGCGACATGATGACTCCCCTCCACACCCAGATTTTGATAATCAATCCCCTGACCGATTTGATCAAACTTTTCTTCAGCCAGTGCTAAATTGCCCAGCAAACGCTCAAAGGTGGCATCAATACAATCTGTAAAAACCAAACCATATAAATTGTACCCCTGAATATAAATTGCTCGTGTTTGAATCAACAACTTACGTGCTTCGGAGATATTGCCCAAGACGATATGATATAAAGCCCCAATACCCATCAACGGCCCTCTTGTGAAATAAGCCGTTTCTGGGAGTTTTTCTAAGTTCTGTTGAGCCAATACATAAGCACGATCCAGATTGTCTTCCAATAAAGCAACCATCGGAGCCAATCCCAACTGATCATCTCTTAATAACACATGTTGGCTTTCTTCTACGCTGTGCCACAGCTGCAAATAATAATTCGCCAGATTATTTTGATGTGTCAGCAGTAATGACCAGATAATGTCGTAT
Source organism: Aquirhabdus sp. (assembly GCA_030150135.1). Taxonomy (GTDB): domain Bacteria; phylum Pseudomonadota; class Gammaproteobacteria; order Pseudomonadales; family Moraxellaceae; genus Aquirhabdus. Next base: position 5,102 of record JASLGO010000065.1, on the reverse strand, counting down.
AACAACTGCATATGCTGAACCAGATTTTTTTCTGGTAACTGCTTTACGAGTTCAAGTAAGGTATAGATTCGCCCTTCGAGAATGAGCTCGCGACTCACCGCAGTCAATAACTCCAAAGCCAACGTCTGATCATCTGCCTGCTGCGCGTGGTAAATCGCCTCCATCAAAAAATGTTGTTCTTTGTACCAATTTGCCGCTTTAGAATGCGCTTGTTTAAACTGGTCTAAATCAATTGTTTTAAAACGATTTTCCAAGAAATCACGAAACAAATGATGAACGCGATACCATACTCGCTGCTCATCCAAAGCCAAGATAAATAAACCTCTTTGCTTAATCTGCTCTAAAATCTGTTGTGCATTTTGATGACCAGTCACTGCTTGAACTGAAGCCAGATTCATTTTTCGCAAAACACTCATCTGCAACAAAAACAACTGAATCTCATCGGGTAATTGCAGAAAAACTTGTTCACTTAAATAATCTACAATCTGATGATGCGCCCCATTCAAATTCTGAATCACACGATCAATATCATGATCACGCTTTAAATACAGATTAATCAGTTGTATCCCTGTGATCCATCCTTCTGTTTTTTCGATTAAAGGCCGCACTAACTCGGCATTAAGCACAACATGTTCAAAATTTTGTTGTGTCAAAAGCTCAATTAATTCAGCAGTATCTTCAAACTTAACACTTAATTGATCCTCATTCACCACATGTAGTCGACCGTGTAAAACCTCTTTAGAAAGACTCCAATTCGGTTTTGTTCGAGACGCAATCACTAAATGAGCATTAGTCGGTAAATATTGATACATCCACCAAATCAGATTTAAACAATCAGCATTCTCCAGTAACTCAAACTCATCAATAAACAACACATGTTGCTGGGATGATTGAGCGAGCTGTTCCATTAACGCGATAATGTGATGCTTATTGATCATCCCTTCATGAATCGCAGGCAGCTTCTCTGCACCAAACCACGATAGCCATAAATATTGGTATAAGCGAATCGGATCATTATCATCCGCATCAAGGGTTAACCAACGTACTGTACTTCCTTGACTGACAAACAGATCACTTAACTGATACATCAATGTGGTTTTGCCATATCCAGCAGCGGCATGAATTAAAAGTAGAGATTGCTGACTATACTCAAACAAGCGATGAAGAAGCCGTGGACGTTGCATCACGACAAGGTTCAACGTAGTCGGCCGACTAAGTTTTGTTTTTAAAACTTGCATACTTTAGTCTTCATCCAATCTTGTTCATGACGACATAAGTCATCTTCATCTTCCGTAAATATCACGCAATCAATATTTTTAAAACCATTCGTTTTTCCATTCTTTCGAATGGTTCACGCAATAACCCATTTGGCTATGCTGTTAACCAGAAGCTGCAATCTCACCAATAGATCCATGACATGGGTCTTTTCACCCCGTTAATACTCAAGACATACATGGAGTTTTTTATGAGCATAGCCAACTCAAGCAAACATCAGGACTATCTATTAACAGTAAATGTTAATAAAGATGGCGAAATTAAAAATGCCCTGCCTGGTGTACATGTCAGCCCTTGCTTTCTTGATCCAGACAATGGCATCTGGGTCATTTATGCACGCTTTGATGCTGGTGTCATTTTACCTCGCCACTTCCATACTGGTGTAGTTCATTTTTATACAACCGCAGGTTCTTGGAACTATATTGAATACCCAGAAGATGTGCAAACAGCGGGCAGTTATTTATTTGAACCAGCAGGTTCGATTCACACCTTCTCATCCAAGGAAGGAACCGAAGGTTTTATGGTCATTCAAGGTGCAAATGTTAACTTGAATGAAGATGACTCTCTGATGTTCATCATGGATGCAGGCTGGATTGAAAAAACTTTGCATGCTGTTTCCAAACACACTGGTCAAAAAATGCCACCTTACATCAAGCCAAATTCAGGTGTTGACTTCAGTCATAAGGCATCAAACAACCCTGAGTGATGCGCTTGTCGGACTCACATAAATTAGAACTTATTGAGGCTTGTTATCAGTGATTAGCAAGCCTCAAAAGTATTAAAACTGATCGAAAAGATACGCTACATCGCGTGCCAAAAACAACGTTGCACGCATGAAAATTCCATTAGTCAAACTCAAAGGACGTGATGAACATGACTCAACTTAAAAAATCTCGAACCGCATGGATTATTGGTGGAAGCAGCGGCATTGGATTAGAACTCTCCAGACGATTTCTTCAAGATGGTTATCAACTTTGTATATTTGCCCATGCTGGTATTGAGGAAGCCTTATCCCAGCTGCAAGTGCTTTCTTCCGCAGTAAAGGGTTACCAAGTCGATGTGCAGCAAGAAAGTATTCTAGAAATCATGTTCACCCAAGCCACTCAACAATTTGGTGCACCAACAGTTGTTGTCAATTCGGCTGGAATCAGTATCGCTAAATCATTTGAAGATATGACCGCTCAAGAGTTTGAGAGACAAATCAATATCAATCTAGTCGGTAGTCGTCATGTCGCGCATGCTGCACTACCTTTCTTATATCAAGCTAGAACATTGACTGTAAAAAATCCAAAATTAGTGTTGATTGCATCTGCCGCAGGCTTGGTGGGTTGTTATGGCTATACAGGCTATTGTTCATCTAAATTTGGTGTCGTAGGTCTTGCAGAAGTGCTTCGTATGGAACTGCGCAGCAAAGATATTGATGTCGCTGTGGTATGTCCACCTGAAGTAGATACTCCTCTTGTCGATGCTGAGCGAAAACATGGATCACAAATTACCGCTCAACTGAAACAGTTAGGTGGAAGTATGCCTGTCGATAAAGCATGCTCAGAGATCTATGAGGGAATTCACTCATCGCAGTTTATGATTATGCCTGGCACACAAGCACGTATTCTCACTAAAATCTCTCGTGTATTACCTGATTTTTACCGTGGGCAAATTGATAAAAAACTCGACAAAATTATCGAACAATATGGGTAAGTGCATTAAACTCTTGGAAGAATCTAGATAATAAAAAAGCCCTAAATCGTCATGATTTAGGGCTTTTTTAGCTAAGCTTGGATAGCTTAGTAAAAATTTGGCGGAAGCGGTGAGATTCGAACTCACGGAGGGCTCACACCCTCGTCGGTTTTCAAGACCGGTGCTTTAAACCGCTCAGCCACGCTTCCAGTGGTACATAGATTAGCGATTTCAGTTTCAAAACACAACTGCAAAACGCTGATTTAACGACCTATTGAATGAAATTATACTTATAATTTCCTTCAAATGTATCAAAACTACCCGAACTGAACTGGAAGCTCTGAATCATTGCTTTCAATTTACTCTCAAGTGCGGCGTTATTTAAATCACTTGAAACGACGCTTACGCTAATGACATGACCATCTGGTGCAATTTTCAGGCGAACGGTAAAGCTACCTTGCATCGTTGGATCATCATCCAATGCACGCTTATAGATACCCTGCACGCGACCAGCATTTTGATCCATGATGCGTTTTACATCATCACGACCTTTACCACTTGCATCGCCTTTGCCGCTACCAGTGCCGCCGTTACCAGTGCCTTTGATCTTGCCACCACTGACATCTTCAGTACCACGACCAGACAAATTGCCAGTACCATGACCTGTTTTATCACCATCCGTCGCTGAGCCAAATTTGACGCCTGAACGAGCAGATCCGTTACCACCAGTTCCACCGCCGCCAGCACCTAACTTGACATCAGGACGACCACCTTCAACGCCGCCATGCTGCAAACCGCGACCTTCGACTGCTTTTGGATTCGAGCTTGTACCATTGGTTAAGCTACCAATTGCCGTTCCTAGACCTGTTGCAGCGACCAGACCTTGAGCACGTTTCTGCGCAGCAGCCTGAATCTCAGCAGCACTTGGACCCGTGTTATGCGAGACAGCCGCAGGCGTATCACTAGGCAGCGGTGTCGGGTTAGGTGATGTTGCAGCCTGCTTCGTTGGTCCTGCATCTGCTGTGGCACGTGCTGGACGTACCGTTTGCACAGAAGGTTTGTCAGGCGAACCCGCTTGGCTAGGCGCTTGAGGTTTTGGCAACGGATGATTCGGCGCAGCAGCACGCGGTAAAGCCTTTGCTGCCTCTGGTGCACCACCTTCTTTTTTAGGAGGTGGTGGCGGAGGTGGCACAGGTTTTGGTTGTACGATTGGCGCAGCAACTTCAACAGGTGCAAGTACCGTCCGCTGTGGAATGATCTTCGCAATCATCGGTACATTGATCAGAGGGATCACGACACAACAGATGATCGCAACAATACCAAAACCAATATCCGATTTACGGAATTGACCATAGTCCCACGGTAGCCAGTTCTTTGCGGTCACATCTACCCCATCATGAGGAAGTGGTACATGATTTTGAATTGGGTTAGGCATTTTTCTTCGCCTCCTTATTCACCGCAAATGCAATTTTACCGAAATGCTGCTGGCTGCATACAATCATGATTTGGTGCAAGATTGCATAAGGAATATTTTGATCAGCCAAAATAATCACTGTACGCTCAGGACTGCCATTGACCACTTGAGATGGTTTAAACCGCTTAGCCTGCTCCTGCAATACGCCTGCTAATGGACCAAAGTCAATTTCTTTATTTCCTGATGCATCAGGGGTACTGCTTGGAACAAGCGTTTGCACGACTTTTTCATTAATACGAATTTCGCCCTTGGTCACCACAACGGTCAATGAAGACTCTGGTGGTACATAAGAGCTGGAAATCGGTAACACCAAACCTTTAATCGATGGAATTTGTGCTTCACCCTGAAAACCAACCAACAAGAAACACACCAACAACGTGAAGATGTCAATCAATGAGGTCAGCGTTAAGTGTGCTGTGCTATTCCGCCGTGCCATTCTGCGTTTGTGGCGACGAATTTGAGATAATTTCAAGGCGTCCCCTCCACACCAGCCAATTGAACATTCGGGAATAACGCATAGCTATTGCCTGTCTTTTGGCTATCCACGATACGAACCGCATCAATCGTGCTAATAATATCTTGATAAGTCACTGTTTCTTCAATCCGCAGTGTCGCACTATCGACATGTGGATATTGTTTTTTGACATCAATCAATGCAGCATTCAATTCGGCAAAA
>JASLGO010000055.1 GCA_030150135.1 Aquirhabdus sp. | reverse complement strand
AATTAGTGCGTCACGAACCATCGCGAAAATTAGTATTAACGGGTGGTGATGCGGAATTGATTCAAGGGTTCTTGGATGTGCCCAATGAGATTCGAATTGAAAGCGATTTACTGTTGAAAGGTTTACAGCGGTATTTTTCTTGATAAAATCAATTTAGAATAAGTAATTGAAATTTAAAAATAATATATGGATTTACAATGAATAATACTATTGAAATTTTTCAGACTGAGAATGGTCATTCGCAGCTCAGTGTACGCTTCGATCATGAAACAGTATGGTTGACTCAATCGCAGATGGTTCAGTTATTTGAGCGTGACCAGTCTGTGATTTCAAGACATATCAATAATATGTTTAAAGAGGGTGAGTTGGTGCGTGAGAGCAATATGCAAAAAATGCATATTGCAAATTCGGATAAACCATTAGATCTCTACAGCCTTGATGTCATTATCTCGGTCGGTTATCGAGTCAAATCCAAGCAGGGTACTCATTTCCGCCAATGGGCAACCCGCACATTACGCGATCATCTGGTGCATGGCTATACGCTAAATGAAGAACGCTTGAAAAACCAACAAGAAAATATTCGTCAGTTAGAGCGCACGTTAACCTTGTTTCAACAAACGCTCATTGATCAAGCGACACTGCCTGAGGCGCGTGGATTGGCACGGATCATTACTGATTATGCACAAACCTTTGTGTTACTTAACCAGTTTGATAGTGAACGATTACCTGATGAAGGGTTTCAAACGAATCTGTATTTTGAGATTAAACTGGATGAAGCAAGTCAGGCAATTGCTGCGCTCAAGAAGGATATGCTGGAAAAAGGAGAAGCCAGCGAATTATTTGGTCGCCCAAAAGATGATAGCTTTGCTGGAATATTGGGAAATATTACGCAATCGTTTGGCGGCGAATATTTATATCCGAGCGTTGAAGCTCAGGCAGCACATTTATTGTATTTTGTGATTAAGAATCATCCGTTTACGGATGGAAATAAACGCATTGGTGCTTTCGTATTTATTTGGTTTTTGACTTTAAATCGTCATCATTTAAAGCAATCTGGTGATGTAAAAATTAATGATAATGCACTTGCAGCAATTGCATTGCTCGTTGCGCAATCAGATCCGAAACAGAAAGAGCTAATGATTCATTTGATTATGAATTTAATTCGGAATTAACATAAAACCTAGCGTGTGGATGCCACACGCCAAGTCAGGTTTAATCACTTATTCTTCGCGTTTTTGCTGTCTCAGATAACCACCACGACGTGCTGGAAGTGGATTCTCTTGTTGACGTTCAGCGCGACGTTTAGCCATACCATACAACCCTGTGCCAATCCGCGGTTTCAGCTTGACGCTATTGACCAGATTTTCGATGTCATGTTTATCGAGTTCCATCCAGCGACCTGTACGTAATTCACGTGGCAAAATCACAGTGCCGTAACGAGTACGCAGTAGGCGGCTGACTTTGAGCTCTTGCGATTCAAATAGACGACGAACTTCGCGGTTGCGACCTTCTTTTACGACAACCTGATACCAACGGTTAATACCATCTCCGCCGATTTCTTTAAACGATTCGAATTTTGCAGGGCCATCTTCGAGCTCAACACCCGTGGTTAGAGTCGTGACGATCTGTGGAGTCACTGTTCCCATGACTCGCACTGCGTATTCACGCTCGATTTCACTGGATGGATGCATCAGTTTATTTGCCAGCTCACCATCATTGGTAAACATCAGCAATCCTGTACTGTTGATATCCAGACGACCCACCATGACCCAACGATCATTAGCGATTTGTGGAAGTTGCTCAAAAACAGTGACACGACCTTCTGGGTCGGTACGTGAACAAATCTCGCCTTCGGGTTTGTAGTACACCAATACGCGACGACGGGTTTCTTCTTCGGATTGATGCGCGATCTTACGACCATCAATACGGAGTTCATCCGTTGGCTCTACGCGCTCACCAACGGCCGCAATGCGCCCATTGATGCTGACACGCCCAGCTGCAATAACTTCTTCCATATAGCGACGCGAGCCTAAGCCTACGCGTGCAAGGACTTTTTGCAGTTTTTCACTCATCTTGATACCTCAAGTTTTATTTCTAATCTAATGTTTGCACATTATGTTGTGTCTCATATCAGTTTTAATCAGACACTTTGACATAAAAATCTTTTCGTACTTTTACAATGTTGTGTTGTTAAAGAAACAAGATCGGGAATTCATTCACTATCATCATAGATTGGAGTAGGTGTGGATTATCCATTATTTTTGGTCGTAATAATTTATTAGCATCATTTTTTTTGCATACATCTGTACATTAACACATCTATTGAACGTTTTTGTCATTCAAATCATCAATGATATGATTCATTTCCAGTATTTCGGGCAACTGCTCAAGCGATTGCAGACCAAAAGCATCTAAGAAATGTTTTGTCGTGACCAACAAAGCTGGCTTCCCTGCGACAGGACGAAAACCATCTTCTGCAATCCATTGTCTGTCAAAGAGCGTACGCAAGATCTGGCTGTTGACAGTGACACCACGAAGCTGTTCGATATCTGCGCGCGTGACAGGCTGGCGATAGGCGATCACGCTTAAAGTTTCCAGTAAAGCCTGTGACAAGCGAATAGGACGCTCTGGCCAAAGTCTGGTCACAATTTTGGCGTATTCTGGGCGAACTTGAATGCGATAACCGCTGGCGGTTTTAATCAGCTCTAATGCGCTATCCATCAGTTTAGCGGATAGTTGATTCAGCCAAGATTCAAGTTGTGCATTTGTGATTTTTTGCTCAGGTTGAGTATTATATTCATCTTCAAAGGCTTGGCGAAGGACGAGCAGTGAAACAGGAGTTTCACTGGCAAACAAGACTGCTTCTAAGATACGTAATGCATGAGCGGTGTCGATCATCGAATGAGTATATTCTGTAAAAGGCGTATGTTCTGAGATGTTATGCGGCATGCATGCGTCCTCGGATCGTTAAGAATGCAGCATTGTGATGATTATGTTGATTATTGTGATGGTGATCATGCAGGCCATCATTGATAATTTCAATTTCTTGTTGGCGTAGCAATTCTAGAATTGCCATAAACGTCACCACAATGCCCATTCGTCCTTGTGATTTGACCAAGAGACGATCAAAGCGAATGCTTTTTCCATCCTGAATCGCATGACGTACTGCAATAATTCGGTCTTCCAGAGGAACTTCCTCGGCAATGATACGGTGTTCAACAACGCGCGGTCGACTGAGCATGGCGCGCATAGCTAGCTGTAGAATTTCGGCATCAAAACGAATGATTTCGGGTTCGGCATCATCAGGCAAGACGTTCGAAATACCAACCGTCACGGCAAACACATCACGACCTTCGACGAGTTGATCATTCAGTAGTGCAGCGCCTTGTTTAATGCGAGCATATTCTTCTAATCGAGCGAGTAGGCTTTGGCGTGGGTCGTCTTCGACGGTCAGCGATTTTGGTGCAGGCAAGAGCAAACGGGATTTCAAGTCGGCAAGTAATGCTGCCATCACCAGATAATCGCCAGCCAATTCAATATCAAGTTGCTGCATCAGCTGGATATAGTTGATGTATTGGGTTGCAATCGGGGCAATATCCAGTTTGACTAAATCCAGCCCGTTTTTTTTCACCAGATATAATAGAAAATCGAGCGGTCCTTCGAACCGTTCAAGCATAATGGCAAAGGCTTCAGGCGGGATATATAAATCATCAGGCAATTCTGAAAACCACTCATCATTGACTCGCGCAAAAGGCGCTGCCGTGATGTCGAGGTCAGTTTCAGTGATTGGATTCATAGTTAAATGTGATGACAAGCCATGAAGAATAGGATGAGAGTTTTATTCAAAACATAAATGTACTATAACAAATTAAATAAAATTAAGGGATATTTCTGTGATCTTAAAATATCTAATAGATTTAGTTGGTTGGTGATGTTCTGACGTGTCGATTGGCAAAATATACCAGAGAATAGAATTAAAGTGTAGCAATTGTGACATGGAATGTTGTCAGATATGGATCATAGTATAGAGCAAGATCAGGAGAGTTGTTCTATGAATACTCAAGTTGCGAATACGTCTACTAGCCAAGCGGCTGACATTACGGTACGTCATCAGAAGTTTCCTTTTGACGGTTTGCCAAAATATTATTATGAAAATAATCCGTATATGTCGTATTTGTTGTCGATTTTGTCACTGACTTTTCCAGAAGGTGAGCGGATGTTTGTGCATAGCGTGCGGGCTGTGCGTGACCAAGTGACTGATCCTGTGCTGAAAAAAGAAATTTCTGCATTTATTGGGCAGGAAGCGGTGCATGGTAATGTTCATGAGACGTTTAATACTTATATGCAGGAAAAGTTAGGTTTTCGTTCCAAAGGGTATGAGAACGAAGTCTTTAGACGCATTAAGTGGGCGAAAGAGAATATTTCCAAGAAGAATCTATTGGCGATGACTTGTGGTTTTGAGCATCTGACGGCGATTTTGGGTGAGCATATGTTGACGCATCCAGAGGAGTTTGCGGGGCTTGATCCGATTGTGCGTCCGATGTGGTTCTGGCATGCGCTGGAGGAAACTGAGCATAAAGCGGTGGCGTTTGATGTGTATCAGCATTTGTATGGTGATGACAAAACACGTTTGCGGATCATGAAAGCGGTCACGCGGATTTTTGTGTTCCGTATCATGTCGATGACGACGACGATGTTGCTGAAAGATAAAAACACACGTTATCAATTCCGTAAAAATGCGTATGGTTTATATCGCATTACCAAGATTGCGCGGGCGATTTCAGCGAATTATCAGGAGTATTTTGAGCCTGGTTTTCATCCGAATAATCGGGATACGCGGGCGCTGACGAAGCAGTGGCGTGCGCGGTTGTTTCCGAATGGGGATGAGCAACAGACTGCGATGGATTATGCGGCTTGAGGTGTTTTGTCGCTGAAAATGGATATTATGTAGAATGATGGGATGAAATCCTGTCATTCTATGCTGGCTAATATTCAGGTTAAGGAGGGTGCACGGCTTTATCTAGCTGCAGGGTTAGTGCATGCTACGACCTTCTCTTCAAATGCCACTATTGGAATTTTCTTCTCTATCAATGCTTGCAATAACGCACCCAAGATCGCAAATCCTTCTATGCTAAGCGTTAGTATCTTTAGATAGTCATCTTCCAGCCTACGATCAATTACCTCGCGCTGGAGCGGGTGATGAGCTTCGTATCCTCCATGTACAAAAGAGCTTCGGAGGTCGTATAAACTTCGTAGGGTCTTTTGGAGATGACTTCTTTGTTTCTCGTTTAGAACAAGTAAGGCATTTGCTCTTCGAATAATCCCAGAAAAGTTTTCACCAACTTTGGTGCTGAGTAATGCTTCCAATGCATTGAAAAACCAAAGCACAAAATCAATCTGCCCGTCGCTTAGGCACAATTGATAGGTAGCGTAAAGAGCTTTTTGAGTGCTATTTTCTGCTTTTTGCGTTAAGTGTGGATTTACTTGAGTGAACCAGTCAATAGTCTCATCCAGATCCAAAGCTTTAGCGCCCGGTGATTTTCCCTCTATCGAACGGAGCATCCATTCCGAAAAGTAGAAAGCGGACAACCCCATCCTTGTACGTGCAGGGTCTTTTGCATTTTGGAGTTCGAAGTTTAGAAACTCAGCGGCGCCAGGAAGTGCCAAGTTGACAATCATGAAGACTTCGTAGAGAAAGTATTCAATAAAGAACTTTGGATACCAAGGGTATGAACTTAAATCATTGGAGCCGACAATAGCGCACTTAGCTTTTAGTTGAAGGGGTTTCGACAACTCTGCGTACCAGTCAACGCTAGGAGTTTTACCGGTTCTAAGAGGAAGATTAAGGTCATAGTCGCGGATCATCCTTCGAGTCAGGGGATTCCAATTAATATGAACTTTTATGATGCATTCATTGTGATTATAGGTGCGTGTTTTAAGTTTTTGCGCAGCAGTTTTCCAAAAGGCGATCTCGCGCGGCTCAATAGTTTCCCATTCTTCCTCATGCTGTCTTCCGGGACTACGGACGATAATAGAGAACTCGTACTGATTAGTTTTCACTGATGTGCTCTAATTACTTTTATGCATCACTATTGACATATCAGATGCCACAATGTGCCATATAAGATATTTATTTGATTTAAAGATAGAATTGCTTTGCAACTGAATTTGTCATTAATATTTACTTAAGTCAATATTAATAAAAATATTTTTGTGATCGTTATATCTTCGTGCTACTAGAGAGCCTTCACAAAACTCCTCTTATTTGTCTCATAAAAATGCGTTCCCTACATCAACTCATCTTTACACCATCTTTACACCCCATCCCGCAGTTTGTACACCGTCTTAACAGCCGATTTCCTATCCTGTCAGTCTAAAGATTTTGTGGTTCTACTGATAAGGGGAAGGTCATGAGCCTGACTTATGGTTTAGCGGGTGTGCTGGCACTAGGCCTGCTGATTTATTTGATCTATGTACTGATTAAACCGGAGGCGTTCTGATGAACATTTTAGCCTTGGGGCAAGTCGTATTATTTCTAGTGGTGCTATTTATTTTAGCCCAGCCACTCGGACGATATTTAGTTGCCGTATTCGAAAAAGATTTACCGCGTCTATTTGCGGCATTTGACCAAAAAGTATTTGCAATGCTAGGCATCAAGACAGGTGAGCAGGGCGAGATGAGCTGGCTCGGTTATGCCGTCGCGATCATGCTATTTAATCTTCTTGGTATCTTTGCTGTTTTCGCGATTCAGATGGTGCAAGGTCATTTGCCGTTTAATCCCCAACACTTCGGTGCGCCAACGTGGGATTCTGCGTTGAATACAGCGGTGAGTTTTGTGACTAATACTAACTGGCAGAGCTATGCAGGTGAGTCCACCATGAGTCATTTGACGCAAATGACTGCGCTGACTGTACAAAACTTCCTGTCAGCTGCGACGGGACTGGTGGTTGCCTTTGCCTTGATTCGAGGTCTGGTGCGTCGCTCATCCAAGGCAGTGGGTAATGCTTGGGTAGATTTGTGGCGCAGTACGATGTATGTGCTATTGCCATTGTCGATCATTGTTGCGCTGATTTTTGTCGGTCAGGGTGTGATTCAAAACTTCTCCCCAGATGTCACCGTGACCACGCTGCAAGGAGCAAAACAATCCATCGCAATGGGCCCTGTTGCTTCGCAAGAATCCATCATGATGTTGGGCACTAATGGCGGTGGTTTCTTCAATGCGAATGCTTCACATCCTTTTGAAAATCCAACACCATTTAGTAACTTTATTCACATGTTGTCGATTTTTCTGATTCCCGCTGCGCTGTGTTTTTCACTCGGTCGGATGAGTGGTGATCAACGTCAGGGTGGTGTGCTGATTGGCGCGATGACCTTGATGTTTGTAGTGGCGTTTGCTTTTTTGTTTCATGCTGAACAGGCAGGTAATCCACTTCTACAACATACCGATCAAGTGGCAAGTGTGCTGCAATCTGGCGGCAATATGGAAGGTAAAGAAGTACGCTTTGGGATTGTGTCCTCATCACTGTTTGCCACGATTACGACAGCGGCTTCGTGTGGTGCAGTGAATAGTATGCATGATTCATTCATGCCAATGGGTGGCATGGTCACGATGCTGCTGATTCAGTTGGGTGAGGTGGTGTTTGGTGGTGTCGGCTCAGGGCTGTATGGCATGTTGCTATACGCGCTGCTGGCGGTATTCATTGCAGGTTTGATGATCGGTCGTACACCTGAATATCTGGGTAAAAAGATCGAAGCCTTCGATATGAAAATGGTCGTCATTGGCATGTTGATTACGCCACTTTTGGTGTTGGTCGGTACTGCGATTGCTGTGATGACTGATGCGGGTCGTGCGGGAATTGCAAATCCTGCGGCGCATGGTTTCAGTGAGATTCTCTATGCCTATAGCTCGGCTGCTAATAATAACGGCAGTGCGTTTGCTGGGTTATCTGCTAATACCCCGTTTTATAACATCACGCTTGCGATTGCGATGTTCTTTGGTCGTTTCGGCATGATCATTCCGATTTTGGCATTGGCAGGTTCATTGGCTGCGAAGAAACGCCTGACTGTAACGGCTGGAACTTTGCCTACTCATACCTTGTTGTTTGTCTTCTTATTGGTTGGAACGGTGATTCTCATCGGTGCATTGACTTATATCCCTGCGCTTGCGCTTGGGCCAATCGTTGAGCACGTTCAGTTGGCTCTTCAATCAGTGCACGGTCTATAAGGAGAATATGATGAATACTTCGCATGATACTCATACTACGCCTGCAAAAAAGCTGAGTATGTTTGATCCAACATTGGTTAAACCTGCACTGATGAGTACGTTTAAAAAACTCGACCCACGCATTCAATGGGCAAATCCTGTGATGTTTGTGGTGTATATCGGCAGTATTTTGACAACAGGTTTGGCTGTACAAGCATTACTAGCGCCAAGTGGGAAGCTTGAGGGTGGGGAGAGTTTTGGCTTTATTTTGGCGATCAGCGTTTGGCTATGGTTTACCGTATTGTTTGCCAATTTTGCTGAAGCGATTGCTGAAGGACGGAGTAAAGCGCAAGCCGCAAGTTTGCGTAGTGCACGCCAAGATGTGCAGGCAAATAAAATTGATCGCCCAGATCGAACTCTCAAACCGAAATCCGTTTCAGCGACGACATTACGCAAAGATGATTTTGTCTATGTGGTTGTGGGAGAGGTGATTCCAGCTGATGGTGAAGTGATTGATGGGATGGCTTCGGTTGATGAGTCCGCGATTACGGGTGAATCAGCCCCTGTGATTCGTGAAGCGGGCGGTGACTTTTCCGCAGTGACTGGCGGGACACGTGTGTTGTCGGATTGGCTGGTCGTTCGCATCAGCAGTAATCCAGGTGAGGGCTTTCTGGATCGCATGATTGCGATGGTTGAAAGTGCTAAACGCCAAAAAACGCCGAATGAAATTGCTTTAACGATTCTGTTGGTTGCATTGACCTTGATCTTTCTGATGGCGACGGTGACGTTGTTGCCATATTCATTGTTCTCAGTTCATGCGACGCATTTGGGTTCGCCTGTGACATTGACGGTGTTGGTAGCGTTGCTGGTGTGTTTAATTCCAACGACGATTGGCGGACTCCTATCCGCAATTGGTGTGGCTGGCATGAGTCGTATGATGCAAGCCAATGTCATTGCAACGTCTGGTCGTGCAGTTGAAGCGGCAGGTGATGTGGATGTATTGCTGCTTGATAAAACAGGCACGATCACGTTTGGTAATCGTCAAGCATCGGCATTTTTTCCTGCACCAACGATCACGCAAGAGCGTTTGGCAGATGCGGCGCAGTTGTCTTCTCTGGCTGATGAAACGCCTGAAGGTCGTAGCATCGTGGTGTTGGCGAAGCAGCTCTTTAATATTCGTGAACGTGATTTGCAGTCGTTGCAAGCTCAGTTTGTTCCTTTTACTGCACAAACTCGGATGAGTGGCGTGGATTTCGTAAGTCCCGACGGTATGGTCAATCATCCTGCGTTGCGTAAGGGTTCGGTCGATGCGATTGCTAAGTATATTGAATCAATCGGTGGTCAATCTTTGCCTAAATCAGTTCGTCAAATAGCAGACGATATTGCGCGTCGCGGTAGTACGCCTCTTGTGATTGTTGAAGGCAGTATTGCGCTCGGTGTGGTTGAGCTCAAAGACGTGGTCAAAGGCGGGATTAAAGAGCGCTTTGCTGAGCTACGTCAAATGGGGATTCAGACTGTGATGATCACAGGCGACAATCCTTTAACCGCAGCAGCCATTGCAGCAGAAGCTGGTGTTGATGACTTCATGGCCGAGGCGACCCCAGAGCAAAAATTGGCGCGTATTCGTCAATATCAGGCGGAAGGTAAATTGGTTGCGATGACAGGCGACGGCACAAACGATGCACCTGCACTGGCCCAAGCCGATGTCGCTGTGGCAATGAATACAGGAACGCAAGCGGCAAAAGAAGCGGGGAATATGGTCGATTTGGATTCTAATCCAACCAAGTTGATTGAGATTGTGGAAACTGGCAAGCAAATGTTGATGACACGTGGTTCGCTGACGACGTTTAGTATTGCTAATGATATTGCGAAGTATTTTGCGATTATCCCAGCGGCATTCGCGACGACTTATCCTGCGTTAAATGCATTGAACGTCATGCATTTGGGCAGTCCTCATAGTGCGATTTTGTCTGCGGTGGTTTTCAATGCATTGGTGATTATCGCTTTGATTCCATTGGCATTGAAAGGCGTGGCTTATCGTCCAGTGGGCGCAGCAGCTTTATTAAGCCGTAACCTTGCGATCTATGGCTTAGGTGGGATTGTGATTCCGTTTATTGGGATCAAGATTATTGATGTTTTGCTGAATAGCTTCGGTATGGTTTAGGAGAACGATGATGACAACGCTAGCACAATCCATTCGTCCTGCTGTGAGTTTATTTGTTGTCCTGACCGCGATTACAGGACTTGCGTATCCACTCGCTGTGACGGGGCTGAGTCAAACGTTGATGCCTAATCAGGCCAATGGCAGTTTGGTTCATAATAAAGACAACCAACTGATTGGTTCAGATTTGATTGGACAAAGTTTTACGAATCCTGCATATCTGTGGGGACGTCCTTCAGCAACCACACCGACACCGTATAACGGTCAGTCGTCAGGCGGGTCTAACTTAGGGCCACTGAATCCTGATTTGGCAAAAGCAGTGCAGGGTCGGATTGAGGCCTTGCATAAAGCTGATCCGATTAATACTGCACCTGTGCCGATTGATTTGGTGACGACTTCGGCAAGTGGATTGGATCCAAATATCACACCTGCTGCGGCAAAGTATCAGGTTGGTCGGATTGCTGCCGTGCGTGGTTTGACGGTTGCTCAGGTGCAGGCGCTGATTGATCAGGCGACATCTGAGCGGCAGTTGGGTTTGTTCGGCGAACGTCGTGTGAATGTGTTACAAGTGAATATGGCGTTGGATCGGTTGACGCATGCGCCAACGCCTGTAGTGGTGGCAGCGACTAGTGCGACGAAAAGTTAGGCTTGTCTCCTTCCCCTGAGGGGGAAGGTCGGGATGGGGGGCTTTTGATCTTTGCTAAAAGTTAAGCCACCCCCATCTAAATCTTCCCCCTGATGGGGAAGACTTCAAAGCGTAATACAAAAAAATAGAACTAAGGATACAGAGACCACTATGATCGAACGTCCGAATCCAGATGATTTGTTGGAACGACTTCAGCAGGCAGATGAGCGTGCGAAACGTGGGCATTTGAAGATTTTTTTTGGTAGTTCCGCAGGGGTTGGTAAGACCTATGCGATGCTGGCGGCGGCGCGGCGGATGGTTGAGCAGGGTGTCGATGTTGTTGTCGGTGTGGTTGAGACACATGGGCGACAAGAAACTGCGGCACAGTTGGAGGGCTTGAAGGTTTTACCGCTACAACAAGTGCCTTATCGTGGACAGTCGTTGGCTGAGTTCGATCTGGATGCGGCGCTGGAGTTGCATCCGACACTGATTTTAATTGATGAGTTGGCACATAGTAATGTCGCAGGTTCACGTCATCCGAAGCGATGGCAGGATGTTGATGAGTTACTTAATGCTGGTGTGGATGTGTATACCACGTTGAACGTCCAGCATCTGGAAAGCCTCAATGATGTGATTGGTCAAGTGACGGGGATTCGCGTTCGTGAGACGCTGCCTGATGCGTTCTTTGAGGCGGCTGATGATGTGGTCATGGTGGATTTACCGCCTGATGAGTTGTTGCAGCGACTGAGTGAAGGCAAGGTGTATTTGCCACAACAAGCGGCTCGTGCGGCAAAGAATTTCTTTCGCAAAGGCAATCTGATTGCACTTCGTGAGCTGGCGTTGCGGCGTACTGCTGATCGGGTTGATGCGCAGATGCGCGACTATCGCAGTGATGAGGCGATTAGTCCTGTTTGGCAAACTAATGAGCGCGTCTTGGTGTGTATCGGTGCAGATGCTAATGCTGAGCGTTTGATTCGGCGGGCAGCGCGGATGGCGGGTGCGCTGCGTAGTGAATGGCAAGTCTTGTATGTCGAAACGCCTAGTTTGCAGCGATTATCAGAAGAGACACGCCATGATGTGCTTGCGCGCTTACGCTTAGCGCAAAGTTTGGGTGCGACGGTCGAAACGGTGGCGGGAACTGATCTTGCCCAGCAAATCGTTGATTATGCCAAACGGCACAATATTTCTCGGATCATCTTGGGGCGTTCTTCGCATAAGCGTTGGTGGCGGTTTAATAACACCTTGACGACTGAGCTGGCAGCACGTGCTGCAGGGATTGATCTGGTGTTGGTCGGGGATGATGATGTTATGCCCACCAAAACTGAGATTAAGCATATCCCGATGTTTAGTGGGGTTAACTTTTTCTCGAAAGGTTATTTGTGGGCAATTGCAGGCTGTGCAATAGTCACACTGATGCTGATCGGATTGACACAGTGGTTTGACCTTGCCAATGTCATTATGCTGTATTTGCTGGTGACGGTTCTCGTATCAGCGCGTTTCGGGCGTGGTGAAGGCGTATTTTCAGCTGTGCTGGGTGTGGTGTGTTTTGATTTCTTTTTTGTGTCGCCACGCATGTCGTTTAGTGTGGCAGATACCCAGTATTTATTGACCTTTTCGGTGATGTTTGTGGTTGCTTTTGTGATTGCAAATCTCTCAGCTAGTTTACGTTTTCAAGCTCGTATTTCGACCTATCGTGAGCATCGTGCTAATCGCCAATCCACATTTAGCCAGTCATTGTCTGGTGCTTTAACGACGAGTCAAATCAGTCAAATCACCATTGATCAGGTTTCGCAGGTTTTTCAATGTCAGGTCGTTCTATTTCTTCCTGATCGTGATGATCGTTTAGCGATTGCCGTTGATATGCAAGGGAAGTTGTTTCCCATGAGTCGTGAACTGGATAGTGCTTTAGATATGGGAACTGCCCAATGGGTCTATGATCGTGAGACTGAGGCGGGGCTACATACCAATACGCTGCCGGCCAGTCCGCTACTATACCGACCATTACGCGCTCCGATGCGAACGCGTGGCGTATTAGGGCTGCTCCCAAATGATGCCAATGCACTGTTTCAACCTGAACAACAACGGATGCTGGACACTTTCGCCGCTCAAATTGCACTCGCGTTAGAGCGTGTACATTTTGTTGAAATTGCGCAGGAAGCACTGATTCGGATTGAAGGTGAGCGGATGCGTGGGACGTTGTTGTCTGCGTTATCCCATGATTTACGCACGCCTGTGACTGCGTTAGCGGGTCTTGCCAATACACTCAATCGCGCTGATTTAAGTCCTGAACAGCACAAGGAGTTAGCTCTTGCTATTGAGGACCAAGCCGATGCGATTCATGCTTTAGTGATTAACTTGCTGGATATGGCAAAGCTGCAATCGGGTGGTTTAAATCTAAACCGTCAATGGATTCCGCTAGAGGAGGTCATTGGTAGTGTATTGCGCAGCATGGCGACTCGTCTCGGCAAGCATCATGTTGCGGTTTCACTGCCGCCAGATTTGCCGCTGGTGCATGTGGATGAGCTTTTGATTGCGCGGATATTATCCAATTTACTGGAAAATGCAGTACGTTATACGCCAGTCGATAGTCACATTACGATTTCAGCGCAACTGGATGAATCAGCATCCAGTGGCCAGAAAATGGAACTGGTCGTGAGTGATGATGGCGCAGGCTTGCCGATCGGCATGGAAGAAAAAATCTTTGAGCGCTTTACGCGTGGGCAAGCGGAGTCGGCAACGACAGGCATTGGTTTAGGCTTAACCTTGTGCCGTGAAATGATTCAGGCACATGGTGGTACGATTCATGCGGAGACAAATGTGCCACATGGTGCGCGGTTTGTGGTGCGTTGGTCTCAAGAACCTGCGCCAGTATTGCCAGAAATTGAATTAGAAAACGATTTTTCGCATCAATCTTCATTACAATCAGAATCTCATTAAGAAGGTAAAAGTAAAATCAATGGACGTTCCGAATATTTTACTCATCGAAGATGAACCGCAAATTCGTCGTTTTGTTCGTACTGCACTACAGGCAGAAGGCTGGCAAGTGGTGGAGGCTGAGCATGGGCAACGCGGTTTGATTGATGCGGCGACACGCGCACCAGATTTGATGATTGTGGATTTAGGTTTGCCTGATATGGATGGTTTACAAGTCATTCAGGATTTACGAACGTGGTCGGCGATGCCGATTATTGTCTTATCGGCACGCAGTGATGAACATGACAAAATTGAAGCACTAGACGCAGGCGCGGATGATTATCTGACTAAACCTTTTAGTGTGGGCGAGCTTTTGGCGCGCGTGCGTGCGCATTTACGGCGGCGTGAGACGGGCAACTCAGTGTCATCTGTATTTAGCTTTGGTGATGTGGTGGTGGACTTGGTTAAGCGAACCGTGGAACGAAGTGGCGAGGCTGTGCATTTAACTTCAACGGAATATCGCTTACTGACAGTATTGATTCGTCATGCAGGGCGCATCTTGACTCACGGTCAATTACTGCGTGATGTGTGGGGACCGAATTATAGTGAGCATAGTCATTATGTGCGGATTTATATGGCGAATTTACGGCAAAAATTAGAAAAAGACCCAACCCAGCCAGAGCATTTATTGACTGAAATTGGAATGGGTTATCGATTGATGGTGTGATGGGCTATGGTTTTTCCATGAATAACAATTACAAGAACACTGAGCTTGTCGAAGTGTGGATTTCGCATCGCCGCGCATTTCGACAGGCTCAATGAGCTATATTGTATTGTAAATGTTCTTCGAGAAAACACTATAACAGCTTAGCTACTGATAATAAGCTGAGTAAAATAAGCCCGATTTTTTACTTAGCCTCTTTTCATTCCATATTACTCAATGACAAGAGAAGCTGAGATGTCCTCTGGAATTTCTAAGTCAGTGAGATTGAGTGTTGCATTGTACTCATGTAATGCTTCAATAAATTGAGCGGGTGGTAGTGGTTTTCCGAACAAATATCCTTGTAGAAAATCACAGTCAAGCTGACGTAAAAATTTTCTCTGAGCAAGCGTTTCAACTCCTTCAGCGACAATCTTCAAGTCTAGAGTTTTTCCTAATGCCACGATTGCAGACACAATCGCTTCGTCTTCGGTGCTTTGACTGAGATTGCGAATAAATCCACGATCAATTTTCAGTTCGCTTGCAGGTAAGCGTTTGAGGTAAAGCAAGCTGGAATAACCTGTTCCAAAATCATCAATCGCAATTTTGACCCCCATATCATGCAAGCGTTCGAGAATCACTGTACTGACATCGACATCATGCATGGCTGTTGTTTCAGTGATTTCTAACGTGAGATAACGAGGTTCGAGGGAGTGTAGCAGGAGTGTATTGGTGACGGTGCGGAGTAATCCCACATGAGCAAATTGCAAAGCAGATAAATTAACGGCGATGGTCCAATCATGATGACCTAAATCCAGCCACGCTCGCATCTGTCGGCAAGCCTCATCCAATACCCATTTTCCAATAGGAATAATCAGTCCTGTTTTTTCCGCCAGAGGAATAAATTGATCAGGTGGAATTAAGCCGCGGACTGGATGTTGCCAACGAATTAAAGCCTCAGCACCAATGGCTAAACCACTCGAAGCATCAACTTTGACTTGGTAATATAGAGATAGCTCTTTGCGTTCAAGCGCCAAACGCAGGTCTTGTGCCATTTCCATTTGTTCATGAGCATGGCTATTCATGGAGGCTTCAAAGAAGCAGTATGCATTACGCCCTAAAGCTTTTGCGTGATACATTGCAGCATCAGCATGACTGAGTAAATCATGTGACGTATGCCCATCGCTTGGATACATGGCGATACCGATACTGCTTGAGATTCGTAATTCATGATCATCAATTTTAAACGGCTCGCGAAGTGTAGACAGCAACTTATCTGCGAGGATAGCGGCGACTTGTGGTTCTCTTAAGTTAGCGATTAAAACAAACTCATCTCCACCTGTCCGCGCGATCGTATCTTGCTTGCGGATGGTGTGTGTCAATCGCTGAGCGACTTCAAACAGCAGTCGATCACCAGCATGATGGCCATAAGCATCATTCACTGCTTTGAATCCATCCAAATCCATAAACATCACCGCAAATCCTCGACCTTCACGGTAGGCAATATCGATTGTATGACTGAGGCGGTCTTCGAGTAGGACGCGATTGGGTAGTTTAGTGAGATTGTCGTGCAGTGTAAGGTAAGTGAGTTCTTCGTTGGCTTTTGCCAGCGAAACTGCGAGCATTGCTGTGCGTGACTCTAAGCGTAAGTCAAGAATAGAAATAATTAATGCAACGCCTAAAATGGCTAAGGTTCCGATCAGAATGAACAGTGCTAACCATCCTGTATTCATCCCATTGAGACTCGCGCCGCTGTGGCTACCTATCGGAAACTGTGCGGCTTCCATCCCAGTGTAATGCATTCCAACAATGGCAAATCCCATAATGATGGCGGCGTAGACACGAAATAGCTTGATTCGCGTGTCATTTTTACGCAGGTGAAAAGCGATCCATAGCGCAGCGCCTGATGTGACCATTGCAATGATGACAGAGAGGATGAGTAAAGATTGATCGTATCGTATGGATGACATTTGCATTGCTTCCATGCCTGTGTAATGCATGGAAGAAATCCCGCCGCCCATGAGCAATGCCCCTAACGTCAGGCGATACCAAGGGAGGTTTCTTTTGCAGACCAACCATAAGGCGAATGCGGAGGAGACAATGGCAATCAGGAGTGAAAGAAACGTCAATCCGAGATCGTAACCCAACGGAACGGGTAGGCTAAAGGCCAACATGCCAATAAAATGCATGGACCAGATCCCTAATCCCATCGCGCATGCACCACTAAACAGCCACCATTTTGCAGCTTTCTTCTTATCTGAAGTCATACGACCAGTGAGATCTAGTGCAGTATAAGAACCTAGAATTGCGATCAATAGTGAGCATAGAACGAGCAAGGCGTTGTAATTGCCAGACATCAATGTAGGCGAACTAGGCATCAGCATAGTAGGTTCCGTTCTAAAGCGTTAGCTGTATAAAGTGACGTCAAAAGGCAACGTTTAATATCAATTTGAGTTATTACGCAACAGCAAAGTGCATGCCAAACTAGGCGAGACAAAAACTAGCATAAATAAATACACAACTGCAACGAAGTGCCGATGGAAGGTTGCTCTGTCATAATTCGTGATAGGTATTTTCGATAATGCTCTGTTTTTCGTCAGGTCTCCAAGGTCTTTCTAAATGCCAAATATGCGTCTAATACAGCTTGCGGCGCTTCGACTTGTGGATAGTGTCCGATGTCATGCAGTTCGGTAACGTTATGATTGGGTATAAGTTCTTTGTAGCGTGCGACGAGATGCGCGCCTGAGACGGGATCAACCATGCCGTCGATCAGTTTGATAGGGATCGCGGCGTGCTGTAATGCGCCGACCCAACGTTCGCGATGAGTTTTTCGTTCAGGCATATAGGTGAGTAGTTTGGGCATGACCCGCTGACCTTTATTGACTTTGATCAGTTGCCAGAAGTTGTCGATTAGTGCGTCATCGGGTTGGGTATGCTGACCAAAAACTCGTCTCATGCTGCTGGCAAATTGTCTGCGATTACTGAGCAGCGCGAGTAGTGGACCGATCTTGGAGAGCAGTAATTTTTGGATTAAGAGCGGGCGGTGACTTTCTGGGATGAGACCGCCGTTCAGGAAGCAGACGCTTTTGAGTTCGAAGCGGTGTTGTCCTTGTGTATTCTGACGGGCAAGGAGTTCTTGCGCGACGCTGTCGCCGTAGTCATGAGCGAGGATGTGGTATTCCTGCACGTTGTGTTCGGCGAGTAGTTGTTCGAATAGATTGGCTTGGTCAACCAGTGAGTAATCGTAGTTTGTTGGTTTAGCAGAGTAGCCAAAGCCGATCATGTCTAGGGTAAGGACGCGGTAGCGGCTGGTGAGTTCTGGCCAAATGGCTTCCCAGTCCCATGAGGCGGTGGGGAAGCCGTGGATGAGTAAAAGTACAGGTGCAGAGGGATTACCGTCTACGCGGGTGAAGATTTGGTGGTCGCGGTAGGTGAGGTAGGTGCCTGTGGATTTCCAGTTTGGGAGAGGGACTTGGGGCATCATTAGCTAATCTTCATTGAGTTTATTATGGATTAAAAATGCAGCTTTCAAGTTCAGTGTAAATGGCCATATCTTCTGAGATAAAGGTTGATAAAACTTTTTTGAAAGTTTCTGCATTAATGCTAGTTGTTATTCCGCAGAAATTTCTAATGTGTCCAGTTTTATCTTTAAGATTATCATCTTCAATATTGGTGACAAATGCATCGTAGGCTATTTCGTCAAAGACCAAAGAATTTGCTGCACAATATTTTTTGAGAACCTCTTTGTCATATAAGTAATTTTCAATTTCCCATCGTTTCAGAACCCGATGATTTGCAGGATTGCTTTGGAGATAGACGGTTCTATCGTTTTGGGATGTTTTTCTTCCTGAAGATATGTCTCGATCTTTTAAAACAAGAATTTCAATATCTGAAAATACTTTGGTTAAAATTGCTAATGCAATTTTACTTCTTTGGTCAAGCTCAGTATTCCCGCCACTAGATATAAATAAAGTATCGTGGTGTTTTTCAGAAAATATATTATTGAAAACTTGGGCATCGAGACCATTCTCTTGTCCATGCTGTCCAGGTTTATCTATACCCTCACAGTAAATAATTCGTCTTGGACTCACCAGATGTGTCAAATCGTCTAAAGCCACTTCGAATATTTTTCTCCAAGTAGCGATATTTTTTTTCACAGGCGTAAGTATGTGGGGAGTTGATGCTAAATTGAGATCATCTTTAAATTGAATGATTTGGCATTCATCTTTTAAATCTTCTTGAAGTGCTCTTAGAAATCCAATGCTATGAGTTGTAACCCAGAGCTGGCAATTTTCTCCAATTAAACGATTAATTTCTAGAAGAAGCTTTTTTTGTATTGCTGTATTTATATGTAGTTCAGGTTCATCCAAAAGAAAAATTGTTTCGTTATATTCATCTTTTCTAAGGTAAAAATCTAATAGTAAATCTACTACTTCTTTTTCTCCTGAAGACAAAACATTGAAATCAAAAGGTGTTGGATGGTCGGACTTTTTGAAGTAAATAGTGCCTTCTGATGCTTCGATATTTCCGAGACTATAAACTTCAAGGTTAAGGCATGTTTTAATTGATAAATTAAGCTCGCCAATGATATGGTTTTTTGCTTCACTTGGTTTACAGTCATTTTCGTTAAGGTATTTATTGTATTTGATATTTAGGCGTCTATAGTTTTCTTCCATCTTATCATCAAGATCAGAAGATGAAGTTGCTCCATAATTATTTAAACTGATCTCTGATGTAGCCCTTACTTCATTTACTTTCAGATTGCTGTTATAACGATATGGGCTTCGGAAAGAAAAAGTAGTTCGTTCTTTGCCTAGACTTCTTTTTTGTTGGAGTATGTTTTGCAAGTTGCCTTCAATGAAGTCAACAATCACATTCGTATAGTCAAAATGGGGAGTTTTGTTCATGGAGTGATATTCGTGATTTTTTATACCTTTATTTCCAACGTGAACCCACGGATTAGCGTGAAACAGCAAACCATCGAGAACGCTGCTTTTTCCACAGCCATTTGGTCCAACTAATGCGATAATTTTCTTGGGATTGTCTCCAAGATCAATTGTTAAATCGAAAAATCTTTTGTATCCATTCATTAAGCGAACTTTCTTTATTTTCATTTAATCCTCGCATTTTTATCAAATATGGTAATTGGTTCTAATCATAGGAATAAATCTACGAGAACTTTTAAACAAACCCCGCCACATCCCCCAATCCCTCACGCACCACCACAACCTCATCCCCCGATAAATCAATTACCGAAGTCTCACCCAAAGTCCCCGTCCCGACATCAATAAACACATCCACCAACTTCTCCAGTCGATCTGCAATCTCATACGGATCATCCAGCGGCTCGGTGTAGTCAGGCAGCGACAGCGTAGAAGTTAGCATCGGCTCACCCAACGCCTCAAGCAACATTTGCGCAACGCAATTGGTCGGTACGCGAATACCGATGGTTTTACGTTTTGGATGCATTAACCGCTTAGGCACTTCACTGGTTGCAGGCAAGATAAAGGTATATAACCCTGGAGTGTGATTCTTGAGCAGGCGATAAGTGGCATTATCGACTTTTGCATACGTCGCAATTTCAGACAGATCACGGCAGAGCAGGGTGTATTGATGTTTTTCGGGTAAGCGACGAATCAGCGCAATACGTTCCATCGCATCTTTGTCACCAAGCCGACAACCCAGTGCATACGTTGAATCCGCAGGATAAACCACCACGCCACCCGCACGAATCCGCGCCGCTGCTTGCTCAATCAAACGGTCTTGTGGATTGTCAGGATGAACGTAGAGATGCAGCATAATTTTGCCTCTGTATAAATCGCCAATGGTCGGCAACCATCAATCAGATTTAAGATTATCTTACTGCTAACTGGATTATTTTTATACAAATTTCAGAGGAATTGTTGAAGGTTTTAATCGTCGCAGTATGTCATACGATACCAAAAAACGTAGGGGCTACCCTTGTGGTTGCCCGCTTTTGATGTTGTTTTGAGTTCGATAAGGGCGACCACAAAGGGTACGCCCCTACATAATAATCAATCAAAACCGATCCGTCGCATCAATCAACGCATCGACAATACCTACTTCGGATAAGGAATGCCCTGAATTGGCAATGATTTTCAATTCTGCTTCTGGCCAAGCGCGATGCAAATCCCACGCGTTCTCGACGGGACAGACCACATCATAGCGACCATGCACAATAATCGCAGGCAAGTGACGAATTTTATGGACATGATTTAATAGAAAATTATCCTCAGATAAGAAACCATGATTGGTAAAATAATGACACTCGATCCGTGCAAATGCTTCAGAAAAGTCATCATCACTATAATGTGCAATGACTTGTGCATCAGGAATCAGCTTCGAGGTTGAACCTTCCCAAGTTGCCCAAGCCTTTGCGGCTGCACGTCGGACTTGTGCATTCGGTGAAATCAGACGTTGATGGTAAGCCTGTACCAGATTACCGCGCTCATTTGGCGGGATTGGCTTTAAATATTCTTCCCATGCGTCAGGATAGATTTTTGAGCAGCCTTCTTGGTAGAACCAATCAATTTCCTTTTTGCGCAATAAAAAAATCCCACGCAAAAAGAATGCAGTACACGATGTAGGGTGCGTGATGCCGTAAGCCAGTGCTAGGGTTGAACCCCAAGAACCACCAAACACCGCCCATTTTTCAATCTTTAAATGCTGACGTAGAGTTTCAATGTCCTTAACCAAATCCCAAGTCGTATTTTCGCGGAGCTCAGCAAAAGGTGTGCTTTGCCCACAACCGCGCTGATCGAGTAGAATAATGCGCCATTTCTTAGGATTGAAATATTGACGATACGAAGGCTGTATACCGCCGCCAGGACCACCATGCAAAAAAATCACTGGACGACCATTGGGATTGCCACACTCTTCAAAATAGAGTGTATGGATTTCTGAAACTTTTATTTTATCAGTGTGATATGGCGTGATTTCTGGATAAAGTGTGCGCATGATTCCTTCGCTTTAATTTGATTTAGTACATTGTAAAACTACATATAAGGTTACTGAGCAGAGTCATCGTTATCATCTCAGCAAAATCCTTTTTCGTAGCCTTGAACATTTCGATACTTCGGCAAGCTTAGTAACCGCAGGCTCAACGAGCTAGTGCGGCGTAGATTCGACTATTGATAAAATTATTTGTCTTTTCTCAGAGTTTTAATAGATAGATTCAGTAAACCGTTTTAGTCATGATTTGACAGTATAATCATGCGCAAAATATATCTCGTTTTATGTATTTTCCGCTTTGACATGAGGTCTGTAACTTTGTACAATTCGCGCCCTATTTTGTGTTTCTTGCGCGGGGTTTGTCATGACAGAAGATGTCTTGCCAAGCAGTATTGCTACTGATGGCGCAGCGAATCTAGTGAGTACATCGTCTAGTGCGATGTCGCCACAAGTGTTTCCAACACATATAGAACCGTTTAAATGGGCGGAATTAGGATTTGTTTGGCAAGGTCAGGTTGATTTAACTCGGTTTCCACGTGTGGCGGCTGAAGTTGTTCCTCCACATGACCATCAACAAATCGCCCTTGATTGTAAGCTGTACATGGATGAGCGTCGGATTGCTTGGCTTGATGCCACGATGTCGGCGAAATTGCCATTAACATGTCAGCGTTGTTTGCATCAGTTAGATTTTGTTTTAGATACGCATGTTCATCTAGCACTATTTACTGAAGAAGAGTATGCAGATCGTTTGGGTCGTGAGAAGGACGAAGTTGATTATGTCATTCTCAGCGAAGCGCAAACTTCACATGGCGTAGAAACGGTCGATGTACTGAATTTGCTTGAAGACGAGATTTTGCTGTTGTTGCCACTATCGCCGAAACACGATGGTTGTGAGCTTGCGGTGGCAAGCGTCGGTGATGAAGTTCAAGTGGTGGAGGAGAAGCGTAATCCATTCGATGTTCTCGCTGGATTGAAGCTGACCAAAGATTAAGTGTGGTTATAAAATTTGCGGTGCTGATTTAAAATTATGTTTTATTTCAAGTTCCGTTTTTAATGTACTGATTTATTGCAAAGGAGGCTCTCATGGCCGTTCAACAAAACCGTAAAAGCCGTGCACGTCGTGACATGCGTCGTTCACATGATGGTTTGACTACTGCTGCGCTCAGCGTTGATCAAACAACTGGCGAAACACATCTGCGCCACCATGTGACCAAAGACGGTTTCTACCGTGGTCGCCAATTGTTCGCGGTTGCTGCAATCGACGAATAATTTGTTTGCTTGGTCAATCATTGGATGACCAACGACAAAAAGATTAAAGTGGAACATTTAATTTAAAAATTTAGATTGAATGTTGCCATATTCTAAAGCTACTTGTTTTCTTCTTGATCAGGTCTTATTCAGGCTTTATCAGTGAAGTAGGCAAGTGGCTTTTGTTGTTTGTACTTTAAAAAAGATTTGCCGAGCCATTCTCTAAGATTGCTATCGGATTTCACGCGATTGCAGTATTCTTGCGCAATCATGCCATTGATAACATGTTTAAACGAATTGATAATTTGCCCTGACCAATGTGGTCGTTCATAGGTTTTAGATATTATGACTGCATTTAATAAAACAGTAGCAGCACCGCGACCAATAAGAACCGCTCTGGTTTTTCCAGGACAAGGTTCACAAAAAGCGGGAATGCTGGCAGAACTCGCTCAACAATACCCACAAATTACTCAAACTTTTGCTGAAGCATCTGAAGGTGTGGGATTTGATTTATGGAATATTGCACAAAGTGGCGAAGGACTCGATCAAACTGAATTTACTCAGCCTGTATTGCTGACTTCGAGTATCGCTTTATGGCGTTTATGGCTGGATTTAGGTGGCATTGTTCCTGCTGCGCTCGCAGGTCATTCCTTAGGTGAATACTCTGCGTTGGTGGCTGGTGGCGCTTTGTCACTGATTGATGCTGTACGTCTGGTTAATTTACGCGGACAACTGATGCAACAGGCTGTACCACAAGGTGCAGGCGCGATGGTTGCGGTATTGGGTCTGAGTGATGAAAAAGTCGAAGAATTATGTTTGGCTGTAAGCACTGAGACAGGCGATATTGTTGATCCTGCAAACTACAATGCACCAGGGCAAGTGGTGATTGCGGGGCAAGCAAGTGCCGTTCAAGCCGTTGCGACATTGGCAAAAGAAGCTGGTGGTAAAGCGATTTCGATTCCTGTCAGCGTGCCTTCACATTGTCGATTGATGCAGCCAGCCGCAGAAGTTTTGGCAGAGGTTTTGGCACAAACGACGATTCAGATGCCAAGTATTCCCGTTGTGCAAAATGTCAATGCAGTGATCGAGGCAGATTTAGCGCAAGTGAAGGCGGCATTGACTCAGCAGCTTTATAGTCCAGTACGCTGGACACAATCTGAACAAATGCTTGTGACACTGGGTGTGAGTCATTTGGTGGAGTGTGGTCCAAATAATGTGTTGTCTAATCTCGCTAAGCGTATGACACCACCACTTGTTTCATATCCAATTGATACCCGTAGTCGCTTAGATGATGCATTAACTCATATCGCAGTATTAGAAGGAAAACTTGCATGAACGATCAGAACAATAATGCTCAGCAACCACGTCAAATCGCTTTAGTGACAGGCGCAAGTCGCGGAATTGGCGAGGCAATTGCAACACAATTGGCAGCACAAGGCTGTTTTGTGATTGGTACTGCAACGACTGAAAATGGCGCAAAACAGATCGCAGATCGTTTAGCCGATCAGGGTACAGGTCGCGTGCTTGATGTGCGTGATACGGCAGGGATGGACGCGCTGATTAAATCCATCGAAGCGGATTTTGGCACAATCAGTATTTTGGTTAATAACGCTGGGATTACCAAAGATGGTTTGCTGATGCGTATGCCAGAGCAGGACTTCCAAGACATTATTCAAGTTCATTTGGGCGCAGTATTTCATCTGTCAAAAGCGGTATTACGTGGGATGAGTAAGGCGCGCTTTGGTCGAATTATTAATATTTCCTCGGTTGTTGGGCAATTGGGCAATGCTGGGCAGACCAATTATTGTGCAGCAAAAGCAGGTATTGAAGGTTTTAGCCGTGCGCTGGCGCGTGAAATGGGTGGTCGCAATATTACGGTGAATTGTGTTGCCCCTGGTTTTATTGCGACCGATATGACTGAAGTGCTGGATGAAAAAGTGCGTTCAATGATGTTGTCACAGATTCCTCTAGGACGTTTGGGGCAGGCTCAAGAGATTGCCGCAGCAGTTGGTTTTTTGGCGGGTAGCTCGGCAGGTTATATCACTGGAACTGTTTTACCTGTGAATGGTGGCATGTATATGGGCTAATTGGCATTCATGCGATTGAGTTTAATGGCGTGATTTTTGCTGTTTTAGCTTGTTTATTGACTGAGATAATCGTTATTTTGTGTTATTTCGGTCGGATTGTCATTTAAAATGTTTCTGATTATTTTGTATTTATGATTCTGAAATATTTGTGTTTTTTGTGATTTTTGTTGGTGGGTGTGGGTTTTGGTATAAGCTGAGCTGTTTAAATTAACTCGACTGAACATATTCGCCAATTGTATTTTTCATTGTTTACTTTACACTAGCGCCATCTTTATTTATTTGATTAAGATGCCATAACCTGAAGGAGATTTTCGGTGAGCGATATCGAACAACGTGTCAAGGCGGCCGTAGCTGAACAACTCGGAATCCGTGTTGAAGAAATTAA
>JASLGO010000011.1 GCA_030150135.1 Aquirhabdus sp. | reverse complement strand
GCACGTGTTTTCATGGGGAAATCCTTATCTAATTGTTAGAGAGATGCGCCTTCTCATGGGGAATCGGTGCGATGGGTCGTGCTTTTTCTGGTTTAGGCAACAACCGCATCGATGATAACTTATCTAGAGGCGAGAGTTTTGCTGAATCAGGATGATTCGATGACGTATCGACAACCGCAGGCATCGCAGCGGCAACATCTGGTGTAGGGAACAGGTGACTTTCCAGTTGCGGCAAAATAAGCGCAATGTTACTACCTACACGCATCTGTGGATTAGAAGGCGCAAAACCTTCTTGTTTTTCGCGCTTAGTAATTTCAGTTTGGGCAGCCGCAAACGCCGAAGCCAATGAATTTTGCGTACGCATTGCATTAGAGAAAAATGCACGACCAAAATACGTGTAATCCGCTTCCGTAGAACACCCAAAAGAAGGACGATCTGCCGCAGATGCAGTGATAATAATCGTATCTGGCGATTCAAGCGCAGGAATAAAGCTGCCTGAGTAGCAGGCTGATATCACCAGCACACGCCAGCGGATATTCGAACGATCCAGCGTTTCACGCAACCACTGTGGATCTATCGACGTGAGGCTGATTGGATCATTGGCCAGTTCAAAAACATTTTGATTACCATGCGATGTCATGAATAAAAACAGCACATCATCGGGATTCATGTCTTGACCAACGCGTGCCAAAGCTCGCGCAATACTCGTCCGACTGGCAAGTGGGCGCGTCTCTTGAGTGTTGGCATTATTAATCAGAGCGAGTGATCGTCCAGTTGTGCCAAACCGAGTATCAAACTGACGCTGAGTATTTTCTATTTCAGTCTTAAACACATCCTGATAACCCGCACCCGCAACGCCCATGAAGTACCAATGAGTTTCGCCAAATACACCTTTTTGCAACTGATCCAACATATCATCCAGCAAGCGTGGCTGAGCATACAACGCTTCTTCGGAGAGCATCACGGGTTGGACTTTTTCTTCAACTTTCCAGATCGGCTGACTACTGACCGCTTCTTGCCAAATCGCCAAGATCACAATCGTCGCGACCAAGATCAAAATTTGTTCCCACCACGGCCACTTCAATTGTTTGGCAAAAATCCACAACAAAGAAACTGTCTGCCAGATAAACAAGACGAGAAACAGCGAATTCATCCACGGCAACAGCACTTCTGGCAGTAGATTAACCAGTCCGAGATATTGCAAGAGGCTTTGAAAAAGTGCGACGTAAATATCTGCAACGAGCCACAGGATCACAGGAACCAACATCAAGCGCCCAAGACCATTGCGCTGTGCAAGAAAAATCCCTGCAACCATTGCAATGAAAGGCCACAATAGATAACTAGCCAAACCTTGGGCGTTAAAATGCCCCGCCCCGTCAGCGGTCAGCCAACTAAATAAGGTATTTGCAAGAATGGCAAAAATTGCCAGAACCACTAGCTGAGAGGCACTTGGAGTGACAAAACGAAATGCGCGACGAGAGCCGAGCAACATCCAGAGTGCAGCTTTTTGGTTCGCAAACAAATCAAGAAAGAAACTTCGAGACGGTGGCAGCTCAATCATGGGATTTCGGCTTAGGACTCTATAAAAACTAATAACTTTAAAACACACAAGTCTTCAAGCAATTAGAGTGACAACTCTAACCATTAAAGACGAAATAACTTTGCAAATGAATGACAAATTGCCAAATATGACGCAAAAAACAGACTGCTAAATTAAGACTGAAATTGACATGAATTGATACAAATAATTTGTAAAATTGATCATTTTACATCCAACCAGCTTTCATCAATTCACACATGCTCATGTTTCAGTATTCACCTCATAAGGCAAGCGAATTTGCATTGCTAATTCATCGACATTCAACACGTCTTGAAATGGCAAAATACCCAAACATGGTGCATGAAGTCGCTCCGCTAACGAAGCACATTGAGCTTGAATTGCATCACTCGACTGCTCATCATCCAGCACCGTTGCCACCCACCCCGCCAACTCCAGTCCATCACGACGAATCGCTTCTGCGGTCAGTAACGCATGATTGAGGCAACCTAAACGGATTCGCACCACCAGAATGACAGGCTTTTGCAATAATCGAGCAACATCCGCAACCGTTTCACGCGCATTGATCGGCACTCGCCAACCGCCTGCGCCTTCAACCACGACAAAATCAGCACGCATAGACAACGCCGCACGCACCTGCCCTACCACACGCTCGGCACGCAAGGTCACCCCTGCATCAGCTGCCGCAAGATGTGGAGAAATCGGGAGTGGTAATCGTATTGGAGCAAGCAGCATTGGATCTAGCACCACACTGGCTTGCGCGCTCATGCGAGCTGCGTCATCACTCACCAGCACATTTTTGCCATTCAACACTTCTGTACGACAACCTGCCGTAATCGGCTTGATGCCAAATGCACTTAATCCCAAGAATCGCGCACGCGCTAGTAATGTACATGACACAGCGGTCTTACCAACGTCGGTATCCGTGCCTGCAATAAAGAAAACGTCGCGTCGCTTTGGGGTTTGAACTACGGGGGGTACAGATTCGGACATTTAAAAGACTAAACGCAGTTGAATGGGATGACTCATCATGAATGTGTGATCCCTACAAATCAAATTTAATTTATAAATGTTGATAATTTATCTTTTGACTTATGAAGATACTTGGTCGCTTCTTCACAAACAGCGCAACTGCAAATAAAGAACCTGATATTCCAGAACAATCGGTTCTATATCACGCAACCAAGATCTGAAAGTTGCCAATGGAACAGGCGCTTGCGCACGCCCTAAACGATGCCCACCCATCAGCTTGAGCATATGCAACAACTCTTGCAACGTCTCAAATGTTTGACTCCAGCGCTTTTCACAGACAGAAATAACTTCAACCGATTGCTTCGCAGCCGCATCTAGCCAAACATCAGCAGGCAAAAAATCAAAGACTGGTAATTCTGGATATCGTGCACGGACGCTAGCAAACGAGCCCTGAACAGGAATCGCTAACCACAATATGCCATCTGATTTCACCACACGACATAGCTCAGACAAAATCATTGGTCCAAGCCAATGCAAAGCAAAATGACTAACCAGACGATCCATCGATGAATCAGCAAAAGGTAAATGATGAATATCAGCTTGGATGGGCGTAATCCCATCAATCCCTTGTAAATGGGTCAACATCGCAGGTGATTGGTCAACAGCAAACACCCGCTGACCTTGCTCAGCGATTTTCTTCGCCATCACCCCTGTGCCACAGCCCGCATCAAGCCACTCCAACGAGTGTCGTAACAAACCCTCACGCTGTTGTATTTCATCAAAGAAAAATTGAGCGGATTGACGTTGTAACACACTCGCCTGATCATAATGCTCAGCCGCATGATCAAAGGCTTGCCAAACAGCAATATCAGGTGGAAGATTTATCATAAAATCATTTCTGTCGATGGCGCAGCATCATTGACAACATGATGTTGAAAATAACCATCAAAACGACAAGCATCACCTAACCAACGATGCGCGGGTTCAATATCAGCAAGCGGATTCGCCAATCGAGGACGCTTGACCACGACACGATTTGCCACTTGCATGGCTAAAGGCAATAACGCATCCCCCCAATCAATGACGGAATCATCAGGGCGTGGTATAGATAATAAATATTGGAGAATTTGCATCTCTTTTTTAACGAGAGGCTGTTTTTTCTCAGTCAAGGCTTTTGGAAACATCGGATCAAGATAAACGACATCCGTCTCATTGCGAATAGCAGAATCGATCAAATACACTTCTGATTTTGCAAAAACTACCGTCATACGTGTCAAAGTCTGCTGTAATCGCTCATCCATATAACGAGCCGCTTGGATTTTGGCATCCATCAGCAAGGCTGCTAAAATCGGATGACGCTCAACCAAGGTCACACTTGCGCCCAGCCACGCCAGCAACAACGCATCATGTCCGAGACCTGCTGTGGCATCGATAATCCGCGCAGTTGGCGTCACCATACACGCGCGCGCCAACAATTCATTACGGATACCCGCACGATACAAACGAGGGAGTTCCCCAACCCAATCTGGCTGCATTTTCATGCCATTGACCGCTAGCCACAGACCCTGTTCGTCATAGATCAAACACAGTTCTGGATTCTGCCGTAACTCACGCGCAGTCGGCGTTTGGCTTTGTTCAACCAAAACTAAGGTGATCGCCCAATCATCCGCATGCTGGCTCAACCATTGTTGTACAGCTAATGCCTGCTGCGCCGTTTGAGGCAAATGAATTAAATTCATATCGAAGCCTGATTATTCAACGAATGAACCATTTACAAAATTCTCACTACAAAATCACTCATGGTTCAAACTCTGTCATGGCTAAAGGTTATTGCAAATTATAGCTTATGCTACACTCGCCGCACCCTCTCAAACTCACTATTCATTCATCATGACCTTATCTTTATTCCACGTTTTCATCTTGGCGATTATCCAAGGGATTGCAGAGCTCCTGCCTGTATCCAGCTCTGCTCACGTCATCTTCGCAGAAAAACTCATGGGACTCGATCCCACTGCACCAGACATGACCTTTCTGCTAGTTATGCTACATACAGGCACGATGTTCGCCGTGATTGTCTATTTCTGGCAAGCATGGAAAAAAGCATACTTTTCATCATGGGAAGCTTTTTGGACGATCACCAAATTTGCCTTTTTTGCCACTGCTGCAACAGGCGTGATCGGACTGACACTACAAACCATCATTAAACACTTCTTTGCTGCAAATGCTCAAACCTTTCAGATCGAACAACTCTTTGATAATAAATACATCATTTCCACAGGTTTGGCTGCATCGGGGCTTTTGATCATTATTTCTTCACGCTTTAAAGAAACTCAAGCGGGTGAATTATCCACATTCCGTGCAATCGTGATTGGCGCAGTACAAGGACTCTGTTTGCCTTTCCGTGGTTTCTCTCGTTCTGGCGCAACCATTTCGACAGGTTTGTCGCTCGGCGTTAATCGTCGTCGCGCAGAAGAATTTAGTTTTGCACTAGCTGTAGTTCTCACTCCGATTGTCATTTTGAAAGAAGGTTATCGCCTCTTTAAAGATCAAATTCATGCTGTTGGAACAACCGCCACACATTTTGATATTCATGCGGCATTGCTCCCTGCACTACTCGGCATGGTCTTTAGTTTTCTCGCAGGTTTTCTCGCACTACGCTGGTTATCTCGCTGGCTTGAACAAGATCGCTGGCATTTGTTCGGTGCGTACTGCTTGATATTTTCTGGCGTTGTATTTTTTATGGGCTAAAAATTTATCTCCTTCCCCTTCAAGGGGAAGGTCGGGATGGGGATGGTTTTAGAAAACTATTCCCATCTTTTGCGCTCAGGTAAAGCCGTCTCTTGCCTAGATTTCATACCTCAAAAAGAGAGAGCTTAAAGCAAAGCATTGCAAATGTACTTCAACGATTAGCCAGAACAAAGACAATGCTTATACTTCGTTTACCATCACCTTTAAATCAGGCACTCCAATTCACCCACCCCATCCAAGAAGTCAACAAAATCAACAACCCAAATGCAATTCGATACCATGCAAACGGCGTAAAATCATGCTGCGATACATAACGAATCAACGCACGAATCACCACCAACGCCGCAATAAACGAAACCACGCCACCAACCAAAACAACTAACCAGTCTTCTGGTAAAAACACATGGCGATGCTTATACAAATCCAGTGTTCCCGCACCAAACAACACAGGAATGCCTAAGAAAAACGAAAACTCTGCCGCAGTGGTACGAGATAAACCCAGAAACAAACTCCCAATAATCGTCGCACCTGAGCGAGAAGTTCCTGGAATAAACGCTAAACATTGAACGACACCAATTGCGATCGCCTTCTTTAACGTCAGTTGATCGACATCGACCACTGTTGTTTGGTGCTGGCGCTTTTCCGCCCACAGAATAATCAATCCACCGACAATAAATGCAGCTGCAACCGTATAGACATTAAATAAATAGTGCTTAAGCACTGAACCAAACAACAAACCAATGACCGCAGCAGGAATTGACGCAACAATTAAATTCGTTGCAAAACGAATCGACGTTTTATCACCGACAAACACGCCGCGTAGCGCACCCCATAGACGACCCCAATATTGGAAGATCACCGCCAGAATCGCACCCATTTGGATCGATACTTCAAAGGCATCGCGTTTATCTGGAGTCCAGAAATGCAGGAGCTCACCTGTTAAAATCAAATGTCCAGTACTTGAAACAGGCAAAAACTCCGTGATGCCTTCCACAAGTCCCATAATTACCGCTTGAAAAAATAATACGATATCCATCTATCTCTCTTAAAATGATTCTGAAAAGGTTAAATTTATAAAGAAATTTTTCGCTGCTGATCTAGCTTCTTCCACGCATCATCACGTAAATACACAGGTAAAGCCTCTGCCGCACTCACTGTCTGACCGCGCTGCAATGCATCCCAGCCGAGGAATGCAATATCATGTGCCGTCGCACTACACGCCACGATTCGAGGTAAATCAACGCCAACACCCAACACCACTAATTCGCTACCACTCCCCACCAGAGCTTGCGTACTCGGCATAATGTTGACTGCGTTATAAGCCGCTAATTGCTCGTTGCCAATCATGTGCATGACGCCATGGTGATCAACTTCAAACGATGCTGCGTAAACCTCATTCATACGCGCATCAATCACCGCACAAACTCGATGTAAACCATGATTCGCATAAGCATGCTGTGCCAAGGCTTGTAACGTCGAGACTGCCACTACAGGCAAATCATGCGCCCATGCTAATGCTTGTGTCACCGCAGCATTGATGCGCACACCGCTAAACGAACCCGGTCCACGGCTAAATGCTATTGCCGACAAATCTTTAAATGTCAGTTGTCGCTCCGCCAATACCGCATCAATCATCGGCAAAATTAACCGCGTTTGCTCACGCGCACGCATATCCAAACGCTCGGCCTGCACACCTGTCGCGTCATACAAAACAACCGAACACTGATCTGTCGCGGTCTCAAGTGCAAGTAGCATGCGTACCCCTAAGGCTGATTCCCAGCATTTTCTATTAAATCAATAAACAATTAGATTATCATGAGCAAGTCAGTATAAAAGCATCAATGACTCAGCCAGATATGACATGAAAAGCAGGATTCTAAGCCAAATATGACCGCTCTGCTCGATTCTTCACATAAAACAACCGATAAAGTACCACCGACGACAATACCCTTATTATCGGCAATTATTCTCGCAGGAGGTGAAGGACGGCGAATGGGAGGTTTGGACAAAGGATTAGTCTTGTACCAAGATAAACCTTTAGTAGAGTGGGTTAAGGAAGCATTGCCCCAACAAGTGGCGCAAGTCATCATCAGTTGCAATCGTCATCCAGAAATCTATGCTCAGTATGGGATAACCGTACATGATCAACCGAGTGAAGTCACTTATGCTGGCGCGCTCTCTGGCATTCTAGCCACATTGCCACACTGCCTTCATGACTGGGTGCTCGTCACACCTTGTGATCTAATTTACTACCCAACAGAATTTGCACACATTGCATGGCATACCTTGTCAAAACATCTACAACTCAATCCACAAGCCGCCAAAATTGCCGTTGCCCACGACGGTGAACGCCGCCAAAACTTATGTTTACTGCTTCATAAAGACGAAATCACTGGACTTCAGCTAGCACTTCAAAACAGCCGCGCCGTCCATCATTGGCTCAATACACGCCAAGCCTTAGATATTCCATGGACAAATAAAAAAGCATTTTTAAATATTAATGATAAAAGTCAATTAGCGGCACTGAAAGACACGGATTGAAAAATCAGGAGAGTTTATGTACAGCTCCCTGAGGCCTGTCGAAGGTTTTTCACCATACAAAAAAGACTTCGACTGGCTCAGCTAGCGGAGATTATATTTTAAAAAATCAAAAACTATGCGGACGTAACCCGTTCTTAAAACGCTGACAATGTTCAGCATAATGTAATGCACTCATACGAAGCATTTGCTCAACCGCTTCACTGGCAGGTTTAATGATTTTTCCTGGCGAACCCATCACAATCGAATTATCTGGAATGACCATCCGTTCAGGAATAAGCGCATTTGCCCCAATGATGCAATTTTTACCAATCACCGCATGATTCAATACGACCGCGTTAATGCCAATCAAACTGTTATCGCCAATTTGGCAACCATGCAAGGTGACTTGATGACCCACCGTCACATATTGCCCAATTTTTAGGTCAATACCCGCATCTGTATGTAGAACGGTATTCTCTTGAATATTACTAAAATTACCAATCTCAATCCGTGCATTATCGCCACGGATCACCGCGCCAAACCAAACACTGACTGATTGACCAAGCGAGACTTGTCCAATGACCGTTGCATTGTCCGCAACCCAGCCGTTCCAAGTTTCACCTGCATTCACATTCGTAGAAGGGCAATAATCCTCAAAACAATACAACATCACACACCTCTATCTTTTTTGCATCGTATAGCCAGCACACAACAACATCTCTTATTTTTTGGTCACATAAAATAAAGGCCAATCGATTCTTTTATTTAATCCATATCGAACAAGATCAACCAGAATTCGTCCAGTTAGCCCCCAAACTACCTCACCCTCTACTCTAAAACTCGGAACAGAAAACATACCAGCCTTCATTTCAACACGATAAGGCACAGGATTTTCATTCAACAAATACGATAAACGAACAAAGAAAAGTTTATCAATTTCATCTGGTTGAGCCACCAATACAGACTCAGCAGGAATAATCCCTACAATCGGCTTCACACTAATTCCACTACGCGCAGTTTGAGTCGGTAGCTCACCGATCAGACGCACAGAAAATGGATCAAGCGCCGTCTCCTCCCAAGCCTCACGCAGCGCAACAGCAATATTACTCGTATCACTTGAATCGCGCTTTCCACCAGGTAAAGACACTTCTCCAGCATGGTGGTTGAGCGTATCAGCTCGTTTAGACAACAAAATACGCGGATCATCCTCATCCGTCATCGCAAGTAATACGGCAGCATCTGCAACGCTGCGACGCTTCGCAAACCTAAGCTGCGACTCAACGCGCGACCGAAGTGATGGCACAGCAACGGACATATCCAAATCCACCCAACTGTATTTAAACTTCTAAAAATTAAACTATCCCTTACCGATAGAGTAAATCATATATATCCCGTCAGACTAGCAGAATTACTGACCAAGCACTGAACTCATGAGTTCGATTATCGTTATTCTGGGGCGTATTGATATGCTCCGATAGAATAAGTTGATTCTATAGACATAGTTCTGGGATTTAACAGTGATGTTTGGTATTGTTGATGCACGATTACGATCAGGAATCAGATCTATCTAGCGGTTAATCGCTTTTTAGAATTTGCTTTAATTTTCAGGAACAACACGATGGCTTTTTGTATCAAATGTGGTCATGCCACGCAGACCGCAATTCCCGAAGGCGATACCCACTATCGCGAGGTCTGCCCAAATTGCCATCATATTCACTATGAAAATCCCAAAATTATTTGTGGTGCTCTCGCCATTTGGCAGGGCAAAGTCTTACTCTGCCGTCGTGCCATTGAACCCCGCTACGGACTCTGGACTTTACCTGCAGGTTTCATGGAACTACAAGAGACGATGGAACAAGGTGCCGCACGAGAAACTTGGGAAGAAGCTGAAGGTAAAGTGAATGTTGATCACCTCTATTGTAGCTATAACATTCCTCAAATTGGCCAAGTGTACATGCTATTCAAAGGTGAACTTGAAAATGGCGAATACGGTGCTGGAGACGAAAGCCTAGAGTGCGCTTTATTTGAAGAAGCAGACATTCCATGGGATAGTCTAGCCTTTCCTAGCATTTACCGCACCCTAAAACACTATTTTAACGACCGCAAACACTATGATTTCTCAACCAATCAGGTTCCATTTCATCTGGAAACTATTACAGGAAATGATACGTCTATTGAATAATTAACTTCTAAATAGTTAGCTTCAAATCATAAACCGATGACCATAAAAAAGAGACCAATTTGGTCTCTTTTTTATTCACTTCACGCTTATGGTGCTGGCTGTGGATTATAACACCCGCTTACCGCCATTGTGACATAGCCTGAACTACGCGCAATTGCGATCTTATCTGCCTGAGTTTGAGTCGTTTTATTTGCATTCCAGAAATCATAATAGTTTAAATACTGAGCGGGTAATACACTTTGCTCACCCGTACTCGTCACAGTGACTTTACCTGTTGAAGAATCAGTCGAATAAACATTCGAGTTATCACTCATATTGACGTTACCACTGAGCACAGCCTGAACATTCACTTTCGCAGATGGGGATGAGTTAATTGTTCCAACTTGAACACCATTCAATGCCCCAAACTGCTGACCACTCAGTACAACGATCGGACTAATATAGCGTGCCGAAATATTGGTGATCCCTTGGAATGCCGCACCCACTACACCAATACGGTATTGCTGTGTTCCAGCCGCATCAATCAATGTATTGGAATTCACAGGGAGGCACTGTTTATTCATATCCGTAATAATATTACCGTTCGCAAGAATAGCGATACCTTGACTACCAAGCGTTTGAGTTAATTGATTTGTATCGGTATAGGTAAAGGTCAACACACCATATAGTGGGAAAATTGGTTTATTTCCACTACCGACATTAGCAGCGGTTTTATACACCAGAGGATCTAAGAAAGTATCGACACTACGAGACTTTTGAAGATTCATCGTCCCATTATAATAATTCGTAATGGAACTATTATCTTGACTCCATGATGCCAATTCATTTGATGGAGCAATCGTAGTTGACGTATTCGAGACGTTTTGCCATAACGTATTACTACCGACGATATAAGTACCACCCAATAAACGACCATTCTTAAACGTGGCTGTACCCAATGGGCTCGTTTGCTGTTGCCAAGCACCATTCGAATCCAATGAAAATGCTTGAGACTGCCAAACAAAATTGCTATTCACAAAGTTACTGACAGGATTCAAAAATGACGGCGTATTGACTGCATTGTTATTCAAGATTAAACGATTATAACCATTTGAACTTGTTAACAAATTATACGCCGTTGGTGTAGATGAGCCTGCAGGTGCAATATTACCATTCCACTCTACACCCAACCCTATAGCATAACCACTGCGATCAATCACACTAGATAATCCAACCAGAGCTTCATCATTCGTGGTGTTTGAAGTTGCCAACGTTGCAATCTGCTGCGCAGCGGCTGTTGAAAAACTTGGTAAACTTCCGATCAACACTGGGCTAGTGTAATACGCACCAGCCTGAATGGCCTGTAAGGCTTGATTAAATCGAGTGATCGTATCAGCCGTTGAGACTAAGGATGTATTTAAGCCTGTAAGAACTGGTGCAAGTTTGGTTGCAGCAGCGTCGCTCGCAAAATCACCCGCAATAATATCTGATGCCAGTAAATTAATCTTATCCTGTGTTGCCGAATCAATAATGATTCGACTCGTTGGCGAACCTGCGGTATAAGGGGAGCTTGTACTCCGTAGGCTTTCGATCACCTGAGCAATATTGACAGCAGCAGTCGCGGCAGAATCAGACAGACTCGTTGCATCTTTACTATTTGATACTAAATTGAGTGGTGTTATGCTGACTAAAGCTTGGGTTGCGTTCCTTCCAACATCCCGATTCGATTGAATTAAATAACTACCTAACGTAATCGATTTTTTACCACCGGTACCCTGAATCGAAAAAGTAGCAACCGATTGATCTGGACATGAAACAGTACCAGTAGCATCAGTCACATTATTTACACTACCACACTGATAACTAATTCCAGAGACAGGAGCATCGACAACAAATTGAGAAGAAACACATGTCGTTGTACTTGTAGAAGTACACGCCACAATCGCACCAGTTGCAGATGCAGTTGGATCTGCCAAATTATTACTTGCACCACCACAACCACTTAATACAGTCGTAAGTGCTACGATAGGGAAAGCCGACAGAGTCACCGTCTTATACGGCAAGTTAATATCATGTTTTTTCATAAAATCCATTTTTCCATCAGCCTCATATATCAATTTATCTTATAGCCCGCTATCTGCTTATCAATCGCTAACAACGAAAAACCAGAGCGACCATCGAACATAACTTATCAACAAATCTCAAAAACAAACTAGCGAAGTGGTATTAATCGAATCTGTCCAACTTCAGAAAGTCTCATATTCGGTAAATCAATTGCCTCATGGAGTGGCGTCAACATGAGATATTTAGCATGTTCAGGCACATGCAGATTTCCAACTAGCACCGAAGGCTGTAACATCGTCGAAGGTAATGTTTTCTGATAAAAAGCATTCACCCCTTCCAATACACATCCCTGCTCATCTAAGAAAATAGGTAAAGGCCAATAATAATCAGATTGGCGTCCCAATGGTGCAACAGATTGTAGTGATATGTCGCGATTATTTAATCCCAACTTGACAACAACGTAATTTAAACCAACTCGGTGATTCACCATTGGCGCATCTGAGCGCGGCCAGATAATAAGCTGCTGGTCGCGCAAGACCTTTATCTTATCCAATGCTGGACTCGATAAACATTTCATATTGATCAAAGATACGATATCAGCAGCAGGGACGCGCTCGTATTGTGTGGACAAACTCACCAACGGCTCTGAACTTACTTCTGATTTATCTGGAATATGATCTTCTTTGTTAACTCCGCCCGGTACTCGCTCAATGACCTGAGTACCGCCCATGCCATCGGGCATCGCATAAAATGTTTTTTTGCCTGCTAAATTAAACTTACGTTTCTCTAGATACTCACTATCTACATATTGCTGACCATCCATCATCAGGATCGGTTCAGTAGAAGACTGATCCGATATTGATGCAGATGATGAGTTTGGATGATCAGAATCAGCAGCCTTTTTCTGAATTGAGCGCATGTGACCATCTTGATCGATCACTGTATAAAACTTTGAGGCATCATCAGCACAAGCAGTACGCGATAACACCCCAACAGATATACAAACTCCTGTTATGAATACGCAGAACGCTCGATGTACGATGATCATATTCCTACCAGCGAGTACGATAAGCTATACCCAAAATCCACACAGTCGCTTGAGTTTTTACGTCTAAGCCTGCATAAGGATTCAAAATGATGTTATCAATCCCAGTATAGTTGGCTAATTTACTCGTATTCGCAGGAATACTATCTCGGCTACGGATGAGCGCCGCCGTCAAGTCAATATCTGTATCTTTATCAAAACGATACCCCAAACCTGTACCAAAAAGCTGAGCACCATTCACAGGCACGAGAGTACTGCGCTCATTTTGTGGAATCGCACTCGTTCTCGGCTCATAACCTAATCGTAACTTCAGACGATCCGTCATACTGTATTCAAGTCCAAATCCAAAATTCCATGGACTCTGAAAATTTAAAGGAATAGTGATCGAATTCGCCGTAACTTGAGGTGCAATCA
Organism: Aquirhabdus sp.; assembly: GCA_030150135.1. Classification (GTDB taxonomy): domain Bacteria; phylum Pseudomonadota; class Gammaproteobacteria; order Pseudomonadales; family Moraxellaceae; genus Aquirhabdus. The sequence goes on along the minus strand of JASLGO010000011.1, from coordinate 15,168 downwards.
ACTTCGCAATCTGCAATACACCTAAACTTCGGTCAAACTGTATAGGTAAACTTTGCCAAGCAGCGTAATCAGTCCAACCTACATCTAAGTTTAACTGTACATCTGGAAATATCTTATATTTGATCCCTGCTTGAAAATGAGCTGGATATTCCAGTTTCATCGAAGCAAGACCCTCTGTATGGGTTGGAATAGATGCGGGAAAACCGAGTAGAGCAGAAAGAATTTGTCCCGTAACAGAAGTCTGTAACGCACTAACTAATTGAGGGGCACCTGGATCGACATCTAAACTAAAATGACCTTTGAGACTTTCATGAGCCGAACTTTGGTAGACCATACCAAATGCAAATTCATTCGTTGGTTCCCACAAAAGACCTAAGTTGTAACTTGGAGACAAAGTCTGATCCATTGCAACCTTAAGCGTACCAACTTTTTTGAATGGACCCACAGAGTCGGTTGCATTACAAAGACCAAATAACAATAAGTCTGTGACAATACTACTATTTTGCTTAAACGGTGCGCAAATATTCTCATCAACCAGTCGTAACACTCCGATGAGCTCATTCGGCAAGCGCAAATCTGTCTTTAAAGCAACAGATGCATATGACATTCCGATTGAAGCCCCGACAGATAAGTTATCAGAGATTTTGTATGATGCTGATGGAGATAAATAGGTAATACGCTCAAGAGAAACCTGCTGTCCCATAAAATTTCCAGGATCACCTTTAGCTTGGTTAAAACCAACAGCGAGTGGTGCATAAAATGCATCCGCATAGGTGATATTTGAATCTGGAGCTCTATATGCAATTGCTGCAAAGGGAACTGCTGCTGGCAACCCAGCAGGCAAATTCACAATTTTATTCAGAATTGGAACATAGAGTGAAACACCATTGATTTTACTTTTTGCAGTTTTGAAACTCGGGCACAATCCACCATCATTATTGACTGGGTTTGTCGGCATATTACAAACGACTGGATCGTCAGAATATCCAAATACATTGAAACCAGGTGGTGCACTAATCTCACGATTAATATTGATACCCAGCATCAACCCTTGAACATCGGTCTGCAAACCTTGAATATGTGACAGACCCGCTGGATTGAAATGAATCGCACTAATCCCAGGAGGATCGGCTGTCACCGCATTCCCCAAAGACAACGAACGAATATCTACTGAAAGATTTTGAGCAAGCTCTGCATGGGCGAATTGATTTATCATCGACAACCCGAACAATACAGGCATCACTTTGATACTCAAAGTGAGTACTCTCATACGTAGCATTGAATGGCTACGCCCATCTGTATCACGTCGTATAAGTGACAGGAAATTCATGTCTAACTCCTCACTTCACTTCGCGACCTAAACCCAAGAAATCAAGTGGGAGAGAAAGACCTAAAACAACGTTAGGAGAATCTGGCGTTAATCCATACCCCAAGGAAACATTCACAATAGTCTTAGGTGATACGCGAATACCTAGTGAGGATGTAAGCGTTGCGGCACTTGAACTACCAGGATGAGAAATAGTACCGTCACTAAACTGATATTCAGAGCCAAACACAAAACTTTGTTGGTATGACACGGTGAGTGATACGTCATAATTTAATGAATAAGCAAACCCAAAACCCATCCCGACTGTATATCCAGGAGTAAATGAGCTCAGGGTACGAGTACCATTCGCCTGATTAAGACCACTCACACTTAAACCATAATTTGCCGACAGCGTACCGAATAATACGATTGGATCAATAAACTTACGAGTACTCGCACCACCACCAAATGAATAATATCCCTGACCTGTCGCCAAGTTAGTTAAAGGGTTAATCTCATAAGGACTATCACCCGTCGGGGCAGTAAACGATCCAAACAACGTCACAGGTAATGGCGTAGAACCTAAAGGGAATGGCTCCCAACGCGCACCCAAACTCAGATCACCCAGACCAGCTGTTTCGGTAGATGTCGGCGGATTAATCTTTGCAACTAACGGCAACCCAGCAGTCAATGTCAGATTATTAAATAAGCCATATTGCAATGTAAAAGTATTCGTAAGCGCATGTTGTGCGTTATTCTCGACACGCAAACGAGTAATCGTTGAACTATTGGAATCTAATGCTAAATCCAGAGCAGTATTAGCATAATAGCTATAACCTAGATCATAAATAACTGAATAAGAACCCGCTTTAGATAGAGAGTATTGGCGTTCTGAAGCGGTAAATGTCTCATCAAGACTCTTCGCACTTGTCGCATCAGTTGATTTTTGTTTTAAAGCAGAACTAGCTGAAGACTCACTAGGAACCATGGATGCCGTAGGCTGTGCGACTGGTGCTGAGCTCACAGAAGCATCTGATGCTGTCGCAGCCTGACTCACATCCCCATCAGCAGCATATGCACTCATGCTACTTAATATTGCCAGCATTCCAGCAGTCATTGCCGAAAGAGTAAATGTTCTGGCTTGTATACTTTTTTGCATATTTTCTTCCATAGTAGCAATCTGCCCTAATTATCCATTTAATCGTAACCAACCCAATCAATATGATGATCAGGCGTAATAAATTTATCTACCGCTGTAATACAAACGTAGTGATGTATTAATTGCCCGATTATATGTTGCCGAATTTGGATCGCTATCCACCACGCGCTTCAGTGTTGCAGCAGCATCTCGTTGTTGCTCACGACCCAACTGAGGATATTTCACATCAACCAGTGCAAACGGATTAATGGTCGCATCATCAATAATACGCATATCGCTGTCTTTCAACGTAAGCAAGTCATTCGTTGCCTGCCCTTCACTTGGCGTAATAATAAACATAATGTCATTATCCCAGACGTCCTGAAAATGCTTCGCAGTAAAACTGATATTACCCAAGGCAGGATCCGCAACAAAAACGTGTCCATTTTTGACGGTTTTGAACACAACGAAATGTTTAAATCCAGCATAAGCAATCGGCACAATAGCTGGCTTATCAAGGGTCTCTAAATCGTGGAATGTTCCACGAAATCCATTGCTGTTAAATCCAAGTGCGTTGACATAACGTTTCATGTCTAATAGAGAGAAACTTCGACGTTGGACGATACGGTCGTACTCTCCGTACTTCAGCATGCCATCCATCACTTCTCGTTCATTCTTATTTTGCGCCATATACCCATTGAGCAATGTCGTTAATGCTGCTGAACCGCAGCTATAATCATAAGCTTGATGAACCACACCACGAAATTGCGTTGATGACAAAGGTTTTACAACAACAGGACGTTGGTGCATCAACGCTGAACCAATATTATTAATACGAGAGTCAGTTAATTCTGAATAGTACACTGCACCGCCTTGGACTTCAGCGGTATCGAGATTTGTGGCTGCAAAATTATATACCAGCGCTGAACCAAGCGTGAGAAGTAGCAACATAATAAACTAATTCTTTTATATGCCAGCATGAATGCTGGACCGTCCCGTAAAAATCAAACCTTTACCAATAAAACAACAAAAACATCGCACGGTATCAGATTTGCGTCCATTTGTGCCCAAGATACCGTTTTTTTGTTATTAGTTCACGTTTTTTTTGTATCCTGTATACATTTTTACATCATGTTACATGCCACTCACACCAATCTTAAGATTCGAAACCGTCAGATTCGTTAAACCAAATGAACCGAGAGACGCATTCTTTGATCCTCCAAAAGTAGCATCAGAATTACCAGATGTCCCTGCGATCAAATTATTAAACTGTAAAGTACCAACCGTCAAAGATGAATCTTGAAACAATAAACCACCAGCAGTCAACGGCACAGACAAAGAATTAAAAGCTGCATTCAAATTTGCCGTTGTTGCAATACCGAGTGTAGAACCTGACAAATTCAAATTTGTGATAGAAGGTGTCATTGACAATGAAGACGCACCAACAGCACCACCATTAGGGCTAGTGAGACTCAATGCACTATTAAATACAATCGAAGAAATATTCAAGCTATTAAATACCGCCATTGCACCCTGAGTCGGATTACCGTACTGCAAGGTAATCAAAGGCGAACCTGAAAGATTAAAAGTTATCGAGGTACTTGCCATGATTTGAGCATTACCAATGCCTGTCGTCGTATTATTGACTACTTTATAATTTCCAGCCGTGCCTGACGCAGCAGCAACTCCAACATCCCCCGTAACAACCGTCATAACAGTTGGCAGACTTAGAGCAATATTCAACACAGGTTTTGTACTGCCAGCACCACCACTTGAATCAATAATGGCACGCATACTACTGTTTGTAGTAACAGAGAGACCCGTACCCAAGGTAGGTTGCGCACCATCTGCCGCACCTGCTGCATTGGCATTTTTACCCAACACAAACACACCTGGACTAGTCTGACCAGCAAAACCATTACCATCAAAAATAGCAACCTGGTCCACATTTAGAGTATTACTAGGCAAAGCAACTGTCACAGTTAAACCATCTTGACCTGTTGTGGATGCAAGCTGCCCATCTGTCAATTCATCCATTGACCACGCAGACGCAGACAACAGCGCAGTTCCAACCAAGACTAAACTGGCAAAAACATCAGCACGTACATCCTTCATCACTCGCCCACTCCTGTGATCAACCTGTGACCCAAAAATCTCATCCACAAAATACACACGCAACAACATCAAAAACACAACAATCAAAACACTCTAAACGACTGAGGCAGCTCAACGCCGCCTCAGTAGTAAAACCAATCAAGCAATTAAACTTGATTAGTGACCTTGAATCGCAATTTTAGCACCAGTCAGATTTAAACCAGTGATTTTCATATCACCTAACGTAGATGCACTGTCACCCAAGGTTACACCCTGAACATACACATCATAATTTGCTGAATTCGCAGTACCATTACCCATAGTCAGCAACATAGCACCAGCAGTATTTGTTGTACCCATACCCGCGATAGCATTCAAACCTGCTGTAGTTACCATATCAACATTTGCTTTAAGACTTAGATCAGCAGACCCATTGCTTTTCAGAGAGATATTTGTTGTACCCAATGTACCACCCATACCTGCTGTGTTATCCGTGACACCAAATCCAGCGATATTAATACCACCAGTTACAGTTCCAGCAACAACAGCCAAGGCACCCTGAGTTGGATTACCCAACTGAATATTTAAACTAGCACCACCCAAACCGATAGTCATCGAGTTCATAATTTTTGATGCATTTGCCGCAGTAACTGTATATGCACCAGCACTACCACCCGCTGCAGTTACATTAATATCACCCGTAGTAATATTAAAGGTTGACGGCAAGTTCACCGCAATATTCAAGACCGGTTTTGTGCTGCTCGCACCACCACTTGAGTCAATTACAATACTAATAGGACCATTCGTTCCAATACTAAAGCCAGTACCAGTACCACCAACTTGACCAAGAGTTAACGCACCAGCTGTTGTTGAACCGGTAAAACCATTTCCATCAAACAATGCGATCTGTTGAATTGCCAATGTATTACTTGGCAAGCCGATCAACATAGTAATACCATCTTGACCAGTGGTATCTGCCAGTGCAGCATCATCCATTGACTGAAGAGCAAATGCACTTCCACTTGTAGCTATTGCAGTCACTAAAGCCAGTTTTGTAAACAATTTCATGCGGATCTCCCAAAAATCCTAAGTAATTTTATTAATCCCCTAAGCGCACTATATATGGCATCCTTTTTTTTCTTACATACCCCAACTTACGAACGCCAAATCCGTATCACTTACCGAGCCTAAGGTACAAGAACTGTACAGTTGTAGCAAGGTTTTCTTTATTCTTTTGTAATTTGTCCGACAAGCGGCATTCACAGAACCACGAACAGCACACGAAAATATTAATCAATAAAAACAACAATATAATCAATATTTAAAATATTTAAATTTTTAAAAACACATCGCAATAGCAAAAAAACCAAACACAATGTCAGACAAAGCAACCCAATCGCGTACGCATTAACTTACCACTTACAAAAAATATAAACAGCAATTATTTCCCAAAAAAATAAGGCAGCCGAAGCCGCCTTATTTTTTCACCACATACAGCTTAACACGTCAGATTAGTGACCCATGATTGCGATATGAGTACCAGCTGCCTGAACGTTGATCAACTGAAGATCACCAAGAGTTGATGTTGCTGAACCCAAGGTAACGTTTTGCATCATGATGTCGTTTGCACCACCACCAGCAGTCACAATCAGACCACCAACACCAGTAGCTGGACCACCAAACGCTTGTGATACGTCAGCAACTACGTCAACTGCTGCAGCCAAAGTCAAGTTGGTGCTGCCATGAGTAGTAACAGTCAACATACCAACACCTAAGTCACCACCACCAAACTGACCAGCAGTTGGGTTGTAAGTATTTGCATCATGAACGCTTAGGTTAGCAATTGACAAGCCGCCATTGATCGTACCACCAAGTTTGATCATTGTTGTTTGTCCAGGTGTGATACCTGCTTGTTGTGTATTACCCAATTGGATATTCAAAGTTGAACCACCCAATGCGATATCCATGCTGTTCAAGATTTTTACCGCATTACCAGTTGTACCACCAGTTGCAGCATTAGCAGCTGTTGCACCTGATGCACCTGTTGCGATACCAGCACGTGCTGAACCGTCAACAGAAATATCACCAGTACGGATCAACAAGTCTGCTGGCAAGCTTACGCCAATGTTCAAAATAGGCTTAGTACCACCAGTACCTGATGCTGCTTGACCGTTAGACGCATCGATAGTTACTTTGATTGGAGTACTACCATAGATACCCATTGCTGTACCAGCAGCGTTAGCAGTGTTAGCTTGGCTTGCATCACCGAGGATGATCGCACCACCACCTAGGCTACCAGTGAAACCATCTTTATCATGGAGAACTGCAGCACCGATTACGATACCGTTTGTACGTGTCAAAGTATCGCCAGTAGTTGTAACACCACCTGCGATTGTTGGTGGAGCGATAAGGATTGTAATACCGTCCTGACCAGTTGTGCTGCTCAATGCTGCATCATCCATAGATTGCATTGCATATGCACTACCGCATGATGCGATTGCAGAAACCAAAGCTAATTGTGTAAATAATTTCATTGCATACTCTCCCAGAGCATTAAAATAAAAAGTTGACTATCTGCTTCAATCGCACGCGACCCAACGTTAATTTTTTGTATTTAACGATAGCGTCCTTGCAAGCGTTTTTCATAGCATGTCGAACAGGGCTCAAGTTACAATGAAGTGTGTGTTTGTCGCAAGTGTTTTTCGATCTTTTTGTAACTTGTCCGACAAGCGGCACATTTGCGACGCAAGCGGCATTAAAATTTAAATATCGATATTTATCAAGGCATTATATCAACACCATGACGACACTTGAACCAAATTCAGAAACAAAAAGGTTGATTTCCGACAAAATTGTCAGACATCACCACACGCAAATGTCAGTCAAAGCGTCGTTCATTATAAGTTATTTCTTACATGTTCCAATTAATGGAGAACCAGATCACAATCTAGCAGATGGATTGATTTATTTTTCTGGTGACTCATTCACTCAAATCACCCTACGTAAGTCGACTACAGACTCACCAACACACCATTCCCGTGAAGTGATTGGACTGTTTCCAAAAGTCTTCTTGGCTGCATATACAACATCAAACGGCATTCACATCTGTCGATCAGAACGCACAACTCAAGGTCGATATAGACAAACAACCAAATATTCTAATGCCGCTGATTATTTCGATGAATTAAAAAACATACCGCTACCTGTAGACGATAAAACAGCTCAAGACAATAACTCTCAATCCATTGAATTTAAGGGTGGTTTAGCTGGATTCATTGGTTATGATCTTGCCGCCTATCAGCAAATTGACACGTTCAACGATCACCATACACAAACTGAACGACTCATTGCTGCAATGGGTCATTATGATATTTACCTTAAAAAAGAAGTGGATGGATGGGCGCTATATGGTTCAGATGACCCAGAACTCAACCCAATTTATCAAAGCATTATCAATGTGCTGCACATCGTTGCCGCTGAAACAAATAAAACTGACAATGATCACTCCAATCTGCTCCAACCCACATTTCATCTCCTGAAACCATTTTCTCCCGCATGGTCGAGTAACGAATATGTTGATGCGTTCAAGCGAATACAGGAGTATTTACGTGCAGGAGACTGCTATCAAGTCAATCTCACACAACCTTTTATTGCCAGCGTCAAAGGCGACTTGATTGCTATATTGGATGATCTATTGCAACTGACTCAAGCGCCCTATTCTGGCTACATGCGCGTTGGAGAGCATGAAATACTGAGTTGCTCTCCAGAATTATTTTTGTCGTTTTCAGGAGCTGACTCTGAAGGCTACAATCAAGTGATCACACGACCTATAAAAGGCACACGACCACGGTCATTAAATGTAGAAAGTGATGAAATAGAACGTAAAGCACTTAATGCCTCAGAAAAAGATCGTAGCGAAAATCTCATGATCGTCGACTTATTACGCCATGATCTGAGCCGACATGCAGTTCTAGGATCCGTAGAAGTCCCGGCATTATTTGAAATTGAAAGTTTCGCTCAGGTTCATCATCTCGTCAGCGAGGTCCGAGCGACGCTGCGAAAAGATGCATCGGCACTCGATGTACTGATTGATGCACTGCCCGGCGGCTCTATTACAGGTGCGCCAAAGAAACGAGCCATGGAAATTATCGCTGAGCTTGAAGCAATGCCACGTGGCGCGTATTGCGGTTCGTTGGGTTACCTCAACTACGATGGTTCTGGGCAGTTTAATATCCTGATTCGCACCTTGCAGAAATACCAAGACAGCTTGGTTGCATGGGCAGGCGGTGGAATTACGATTGCATCGGATGTCGATGCAGAATATCAAGAGTGTCTAGATAAGATTAGTGCGATTTTGGATTGTGTAAATGGGTTTGGACAAAAAATTTAGAATCAAAAAAACCACCATCAAAGGTGGCTTTTTGTTAGGTGTACTGCCGCGAAGGCGTTCGCAAGGCAAGACGCATGCGTCTTGAAACCCCTCAAAAACCGTTAAATATCAAATATACTGCCGCGGGCATAGCCCTTGGCGTAAATCTGGCTGGAAGCAGTGCTTCCAGAAACCCCAGATTTACTCCCATTCAATCGTCGCTGGAGGTTTGCTTGATACGTCATAAACGACACGAGAAACTTCAGCGATTTCATTCATGATGCGATTACTGATCAGCTCAACTAAGTCGTACGGCAAATGCGCAAAACGTGCGGTCATGAAATCAATGGTTTCTACAGCACGAAGTGCAATCACCCACGCATAACGACGTGCATCACCCACAACACCGACAGACTTAATCGGCTGGAATACTGCAAAAGCCTGAGCAGTTTTGTCATACCAACCACTTCTACGCAGTTCTTCCATAAAGATCGCATCAGCACGACGCAGGATATCGGCGTATTCTTGCTTGATTTCACCCAGAATGCGCACGCCCAAACCAGGCCCTGGGAAAGGGTGACGGTAAATCATTGCGTGAGGTAAACCAAGTGTTGTACCTAATTTACGGACTTCATCTTTAAATAAGTCACGCAGTGGTTCGACCAATTCAAAATGTAGATCATCAGGCAAACCACCCACATTATGATGCGACTTAATCACATGGGCTTTACCTTGCTTACTTGCGGCAGATTCGATGACATCAGGATAAATTGTCCCTTGCGCTAGGAATTTCACGCCGTCGAGTTTACGTGCTTCTTCCGCAAAAACTTCGATAAATACACGCCCAATAATTTTGCGTTTAGCTTCTGGATCAGTAACGCCCGCGAGTTCAGACAAGAAACGATCTTGTGCATTTGCACGGATCACCTTCATACCATGATCGCCTGCAAACATGTTCATCACGTCATCGCCTTCGTTTAAACGAAGTAAGCCATTATCGACAAACACACAAGTCAACTGATCACCAATCGCACGATGCAACAATGCCGCAACCACTGAGGAGTCAACGCCACCAGATAGACCAAGCAGTACTTTTTCATCACCAATTTGCGCGCGTAGCTGCTCAATCCGCAAATCAATAATATGCTCTGGCGTCCACAAGCCACGCGCACCACAGATATCAATCACAAAGCGCTTCAATAATGCTTCGCCTTGATTGGTGTGTGTCACTTCTGGATGAAATTGAACACCAAAGAAACGACGGGATACATCGCTCATCGCCGCAATTGGACAAGTAGGCGTGCTGGCGCTGATGATAAATTGTGGTGGTAAGGTATTAACCTTATCGCCATGACTCATCCAAACATGTAATTTACTTGGTTCATCTTCAATGCCTGAAAACAAAGTATCCGCAGATTGAATAGTCACATCGGCACGACCAAATTCGTGCACAAGACCATTCTCAACTGAACCACCCAATTGCGCCGCCATGGTTTGCATGCCATAGCAAATTCCAAGCACAGGAATCCCTAAATTAAAGACGACTTCTGGTGCACGAGGACTTTCATCTGCGGTGACGCTTTCTGGGCCACCAGACAAGATAATGCCTTTCGGGTTAAACGCACGAATATCTGCTTCATCCATGTCATATGCGTACATTTCACAGTACACACCAGCTTCACGCACACGACGTGCAATCAGTTGACTATATTGCGAACCGAAATCAAGAATCAGAATACGATCTTCGCTAATCATGGGCACAACAGATGAATTTACGGCTTGAGTCATGGGTCATTTATTCAGTGATATAAAAGATGGCGTATTTTAGCAGTTTTTTCGACCTACGCGGCAGTCGATTTTTAACTATGCCGCGCACTATTGATTTACCACAATGTTTACAACTCTATTAACGATGACATTTATATTAGAGTAAAATGAATCATTCGTGATATTTTCATCGCGCGGTACAAATGCGCGTGATACTTCATTATTTGACTGCTGTTATTTGTATATTGCTATTTTGCATAGAGCCTAACCATGACTACTGCGACCATTGCTCAACCTTCCACCGCTAACACAACAAAAAAAACGCCACATGTTCTCGTCATTTTAGACGGCTTCGGACATCGTGAAGATGTTGCAGATAATGCAATTCTCGCCGCAAAAACACCTAATTTTGATTCTATTAACGCCAAACACCCGCATGGACTCATTTCTGGCTCTGGTGAAGATGTCGGCTTACCTGATGGTCAGATGGGCAATTCCGAAGTTGGACATATGAGCTTAGGTTCTGGTCGCGTGCTGTATCAAGACTTCACACGGATCACAAAAGACATTCGTGATGGTGTATTTTTTGAGCATCCCGTGCTCACATTAGCTGTAGATACCGCTATTGCCAAAAACGCAGTAGTGCATGTGATGGGTTTACTATCCGATGGCGGGGTTCATTCCCATGAAGACCATTTGATTGCCATGTGTGAGCTTGCATCAAAACGTGGCGCAACCGTCTATGTTCATGCTTTCTTGGATGGTCGTGACACACCGCCACGCAGTGCGGCTTCATCACTCGCTAAAATGGAACAAGCCCTTGCTGTACTCCCCACTCCAGCGCGCATCGTGTCACTGTGCGGACGCTACTATGCCATGGATCGTGATGAGCGTTGGGATCGTGTGGAACAGGCTTATCGCTTGCTTACCGAAGGCGTAGCGACACGTCATGCAGACACAGCACAAGCAGGATTAGATGCGGCCTACGCTGCGGATGAAAACGACGAATTTGTCAAACCGACAGCCATTGGCGCACCTGTTCATATTCAAGACAATGACAGCATCGTCTTTATGAACTTCCGTGCTGATCGCGCACGCGAACTGACTCGCGCATTTGTTGAAGATGACTTTGCTGGTTTTACTCGAAAAGTACGACCAAAATTAAGTCAATTTGTCATGCTGACTCGTTATTCCGCAAAAATTAATGCGCCTGTTGCGTATATGCCACTCGAAACCCACAACTCGCTTGGGGAATATCTATCGAGTTTAGGTAAGACACAACTTCGTATCAGTGAAACAGAAAAATACGCTCATGTGACCTTCTTCTTTAGCGGCGGTCGTGAAGAACCTTACACAGGCGAAAAACGCATTCTGATTAAATCACCCGATGTCGCAACTTATGATTTGAAACCTGAAATGAGTGCCTATGAAGTCACCGATGCGCTCGTCGCGGCGATTAAATCTGGCGAATACGATGTACTCGTCGTCAATTTTGCAAATGGTGATATGGTTGGACATACAGGCGTATTCAGTGCGGCAGTCAAAGCTGTAGAAGCACTCGATCTATGCATTGGTCGTGTCTATGATGCCGTCATCAAAACAAAAGGACACATGTTGATTACCGCAGATCATGGTAATGTCGAACAAATGATGGACTACGAGAGTGGTCAAGTACATACCCAACATACCACGGAACATGTGCCGCTCATTTACGTCGGTGGAGAACATGTGACTGTGCGTACAGGTGGAATTTTGGCTGATATTGCACCAACAATTCTCTCGTTAATGCATTTACCAATTCCAGCTGAAATGACAGGTCATTCGCTGCTTGTACCTGTAGTTGGCTAAAAATGCCTGATCTGAAGATTGGTGAGCGGTAATAGTAAAAGTCGATTTTGAATTTAACGATGTGACCGACCACAACACATAAAGTCACATCCCTTTTCATCTTCATATGAGTGCTGTGCATGACTTTATTTGTAACTTTGTTCAAGGCAGCTCATTTACTGCAACACAAAATACAGCACTGGACGTTAAAACTCATATCCATGACTCGCACAAAGAAAGCGACCACAAAGAAATCGACATTGCTTGCCGCATTGCTGACCCTCGGTTTATCCGTCGACCACAGTATTGCGGCAACTGCACCAGACAAATCACCTTCTGGTACAAATGCGCAAGGTAACACCGTCGATAATGCACCATTGCCAATTGATGCCATGCGTCGCTTTATTGATGTCTACGAAAAAGTCAGGATGAATTACGTCGAACCTGTCAGTGATGATGTTCTTTTTGATAACGCATTACGAGGTTTACTGAGTAATCTAGATCCTTATTCTGATTTTTTAGATGCACAGACCTATGATGCGATTGTTGATTTCACCGATGGCGAACTGGGTCAAACAGGTCTGGTGGTACAACCTGTAACATCGGCAGATCAAACTTCCGTCAGTGATAAATTAACACCTGTTGGCATGCAAAGCACTCCACAATGGCAAATCACGAGCGTCCCCAAAGGCTCACCCGCAGCAAAAGCTGGCATTCAAGTCGGGGATCTGTTGCTGAAAATTGATGGAAAAAGTGTGAAGTCGCTGAGCCAAAGCGACATCGAACAAATGTTACGCGGACCACGAAATAGCACTGTCCGCCTCTCTGTCATGCAGAATGGCAAACACGCTCGAGAAGTTCGCGTCTTGCTTGCTATTCCAGAAGATAATGCGGTCAAAGCGCTCGTCCAACCTGATGGAATCGTCGCCTTACAAATTCGAGCATTTCAAACCCAGACAGGTACTCAAATCACAGATGCCTTAGATCCTATCTATAAAGAAGGTAAACTCAAAGGCATCATCCTCGATCTTCGAGATAATCCTGGCGGGCTACTGACCTCAGCAATTGACGTCGCAAACTTCTTCTTAAATGAAGGCCTGATTGTTTATACACAAGGACGCGGCGAACCCGAAAAATACTATCGTGTCTTAACCACTGAGCGCTATCCTAATATTCCCGTGTCAATTTTGATTAATCATTATTCAGCATCCGCCGCAGAAGTATTAACGGGTGCATTACGCGATCATAATCGCGCTACAGTGTATGGAGCTACTAGTTATGGAAAAGGCTCTGTGCAAAAAATTTGGCCGATTGGTCAAGGTCGCGCTGTGAAAATGACCGTTTCGCGTTACTACACGCCAAATGGACGAATGATTGAAGGAACTGGGATCACACCTGATGTCGTGATTACCGAGGCTGAAGCCAAACCTGTCAAAAGTAATGATCCAACTATTGACCCAAAAGACATTGCACTGATGAAAGTCGCAACCGCAATGCATCAACAACTAAAACTGGATCCAATCAGTACAGAGCTTCCGAATGGTCAGGCAACTAAACCCACCACGACAACATCTAAAGTAGTAACACCCACAGCAATCATCAAAACTCCTATAGAGCCCAAACCACGATCAACTACGACAGCAAAAGCAAAATTCAGCGAAAATACGGAATAACTTTTGGCTTGCGTGACTTAAAAAGGAAGCTTACTTCCCTTCACATTTTTCTTGCCACATGCCATACATCGCATCGACAAAATCATGTGCGAATTGCTTGGCATCAAACACAGGACCGACTCTGACTTGCTCGCGCAATATCGCTCTTAAGTTTGCCAATTCTTGGCGTTTCTTCACATCCGCATTGCCCCATGCGATTGCTTTCTGTACGTATTCTTCTTCGCTATACGCAACCCAATCGGATAACCCAGCATTAACCATAAGCGCCTCCCCTTGCCGACCGAGCATGCCTGCATTTGCAAGGGTGAGCGTAGGTACGCCCATCCACAGCGCCTGAGCAGTTGTCGTTCCCCCAGGGAATGGGAAAGTATCCAGCAAAATATCCACTTCAGAATACGATGCCAAATACTGATCCATCTCTACGCCTTCCAACAAATCGACTCGCGTGACATCAATACCTGCCTGATTCATTCTCACTTTTAGCTGACTCTGGGTTTCAAAATTTCCAAAACCACGAGACTGAACTCTCAAACGCGCATTAGGACACTCTCGCAAAATAACAGCCCAACATTTCAAGACTTCATCATTGATCTTGACTAAATTTTGGAAACAACCAAAAGTGATGAATTGCTTGTTAAGGCATGGTGGAGCACTCACTTCTGGAGCTTGTAGAGGAATCGAAAAACAATATCGAAGAGATGGGAGTCGCCAAACTTTTTCAACAAACCAATGCTCTTCATTGATAGGTACTGTCACTGGATCAGCCAAGACATAATCTATACTAGACAGCCCCGTCGAGCCCCAATAACCAATCCAACTCACCTGTACAGGTGCTGGTTTCTTTGCAAGAGCAGGTAAACGACCACCTTTTGTATGTCCTGACAGATCAATCAATATATCAATTTGGTCTTTATTAATTTGCTCAATGAAAACATCATCACTCCACTCATCGACGCGTCGCCACAAATCAAACTGATTACGCAATTTCTGCGTA
>JASLGO010000151.1 GCA_030150135.1 Aquirhabdus sp. | reverse complement strand
CGCGCTCTGCCAAAAAGGTAGACGACACACCTTTACGTAGACGTTGTTCATGTTCATATCTTACTGCTGATACAGTCAAGTGAACTTCACCTGGATGAGCTTTAGGGCTTGATGCAATCGAATAGAGGCGAGGTTGCATTCGTTTAAGAACACTAATTAATTCACCTGCAGACATTTTCACAGGGAATTGATGCAGTACGTCAACTAATTGACGATTCCATAGCCATGTTTTGAATTCTTCTTTACGATCTTCTTTGAGTAATTTACTTAATTCGTCATTGGTCGAATTAGATGCGATAAATGTGAGTGCATCATGGCTAGGGCGAGCGATTTCGAAGTGTTTGGTTAATGCTTCTGCGAGATCAACTTCGCCAACTTTTGCGACATTCACCTTGATATCAGGTGTCAAGCCGACGAGTCCGATGATTTCATTGACAAGTTCTGGGCAGTTACTTGGCCATACACCGAGTGAATCACCTGCTTCATATTCCAAGCCAGAATCACCAAGATCGAAGGAAAAATAACGTGTGTCTTTGGTTGCACCTGTTGAGTTGAGGCGAATATTCTTGATCAGACGTGTCGGTGCTGGATTAGCTTTAGTCGGTAATGTTCTAGCTGGAACAGCCGTGACTTCGCCGACTGGCGTTGAGTGAATAAGGTCATCTTCTTCTTTAATCCGTGTAATCACACGTTCAAGCCATGAGTCTGCAGTAGGTTGATATTCAGTGTCGCAATCGATGCGATCGATGAGTGCGATTGCACCAAGTTCAGCCATACGTGCATTCAGCTTACGTCCATGACCACAAAAATCATCATAATTACTATCGCCGAATGCGAGAACTGAATAACGTATGCCAGCTAATTTAGGCGCATTTTCTGCGTTTAGGGCTGACCATAGTGTTTGGCCATTATCTGGGGAGTCACCATCACCAAATGTGCTGGTCATCATAAGCACATATTGTGCTTTTTCTAGATTGGAAATTTGGTAATCAGACATACAAGAAAGGCGAATTTCAAAACCAGCTTCCATGAGTTTTGTGGCATAACGCTCACTTAATGATTCAATATTGCCAGTTTGAGAAGCCCAGAGCAGCGCAACTTTTGGGCGAAGGCGGACATTACGTGTTTCTGCTGAGTCAAGGTTTGCAATTGCAAGGGTAGGCATCGCAGCTGAACGGCTAAATAATCCAGCGAGTACACCATCCATCCAAAGCCGTGTATGTGCAGAAAGAGGTGCTACATCTGGAATCGTTGGAACTCCACCTGCTTGACGACCTTCAGTTGTGCGTAGTGCACTAATAAAACCCGCCATATAGGCTTGTTCTGCTTCATTCAGTTGAGGGGGTTCTATCGCTGGAAGATTGAGCAAGCCGCTCAGCGCATCGATATTTGACATATCAAGTTCCTCTGTTGCATGAAGATTTTCTGTAGATGTATTTATTGAGTCGCGATGCTCTGGCGTAGCAGACTCATCGTGCGGTACTTCCACTTTTTTAAGTTGGATGGCACAGAACTTAAATTCTGGTTGTTGTGAGATCGGATCAATCGCATCGTTAGTCACGGCATTGATACATAGATTTTTGCCAAAGTTGTCGTTCCAGTGCATAGGTACAAAGCAATTACCAACTCGAACACGCGGAGTCACTACTGCTGGTAGACGTGCAAAGCCACGACGTGAGCGAACTTCTACGGTATCTTTTTCTTTGATGCCCAGCGCTGCTGCATCTTCAGGATGTATTTCCACAAACGAGCTTGGATTTAGCTTGTTCAGCATTGGAATCTTGCCCGTCTTGGTCATCGTGTGCCATTGATGTTGTAGACGACCTGTATTCAATACGAGTGGAAAATCCGCATCAGGCATTTCATGTGGATCAACATGTGGACGAGCGAAGAAAACACCTTTCTTTTGCGGAGTAGGAAAAATCAGGCGAGGGCGTTTGCCATCGGGTTTTTCATATGATGTTTGGCTAATACCATTATTGATATAACGAATAGGGTTGCGGTCTTCTATACTTTCAGGAGAACAGGGCCATTGCAAAGGTGTTTCTTTGAGTCGGGCATGACTTGCACCGCGTAAGTCATAGCCTGTTTTTAGATTGGTTGCTGCACTAATTTCTGCAAAAACTTCAGCAGCCGAAGCATAAGTAAACGCATCAGAAAAACCCATTTCACAAGCGACTTGCGCAATGATTTGCCAGTCAGGCAATGCCGCGCCAGCAGGCTCGATTGCTTTTTGCATAAGCGTCATATTACGCTCAGAGTTGATCATCACACCTTCAGCTTCTGCCCACAGTGCACCCGGCAACAAGATGTCGGCATAACGATTAGTTTCTGTGTCTAAAAATGCATCTTGTGAGATGACCAGTTCCGCAGCTTCTAAACCATTAATCACGTTTTGACGATTAGGAACAGTCGCAACTGGATTGGTACAAATCACCCAGCAGGCTTTGATTTCGCCAGCAGACATGCGCTCAAACATATCAACTGTGCCGCCACCAAGTTTTGTCGTAAGCCGACCTTGAGGAATTTTCCATAAATTTTCAATGAACGCACGATCATCATCAACCAAAACAGAGCGTTGACCGGGCAAGCCTGCACCCATATAGCCCATTTCACGTCCACCCATCGCATTAGGTTGACCTGTGAGTGAAAAAGGGCCGCTACCTAGGCGGCAGATTTTTCCTGTGGCGAGATGCAAATTACAAATCGCATTGGTATTCCAAGTGCCGTGGGTGCTTTGGTTGAGTCCCATCGTCCAGCAAGTTATGAACTCTGGCGCTTCTCCAATCATTTGTGCGGCTTGGCGAATGTCAGCTTCTGGAATGCCTGTAGTTTCAGCTACTTTTTCAGGTGTGTAATCTTCTAAAAATGCAGGTAACGCTTCCCAGCCATCTGTAAAGTCTTCAATAAATTCAGCATCGGTATGACCGTTCTTATGCAATAAATGCAATAAACCATTCAGCAGAGCCAAGTCAGTTCCTGCTTTAATTTGCATAAAAAGACTGGCTTTATCGGCGGTTGCATTTTTACGTGGATCAACGACAATCAGTTTTGCACCTGCTTTGACACGATCCATCATGCGTAAAAATAAGATCGGATGACAGTCAGCCATATTGCTGCCAATCACAAAAAATAGATTTGTGTGGTCAAAGTCTTGATATGAACCTGGTGGGCCGTCAGCACCTAGAGATAATTTATAACCGCTACCAGCGCTTGCCATGCACAGGCGAGAGTTGGATTCAATGTTGTTGGTGCCGACGAATCCTTTGGCAAGCTTATTGATTAAGTATTGCGCCTCAATAGACATTTGTCCTGACACATAGAAAGACAATGCATCCGAGCCATGTTCATCTAAAATTTGACGAAGGCGAATTGCAGTTTCTTTGATCGCGTTTTCCATCGGAGCTTGGACAGCTTCTAAATTGCGATTTGGGCGTATGAAAGCGTTTTCTAAGCGACCAGATTTTCTTAAGGCGAGATGTGATGATGAGCCTTTGGTACATAGGCGACCAAAGTTAGTCGGATGATCTTTATCACCTGAAACTTTAACCACTTGACCATCTTCAACATGGAGGATCATACCGCAACCCACACCACAATAAGGACAGACAGATTTGATGTTTTGGCTTGTCATCATATTTTTGGCGAAGTAAAAATTCGCTTTCTTCCTGCTTGATCAATCACACATCATGAATTAAGCAAAAATCACACCAAAAAAGTTATTATTAAAAAATATAATTGCAAACTTTCAGTCACTTGGCGAATTATTAATCATAAAATGATATATTTATGAATAACCTACAGATCAAAAATAGGTCGTATTTAAAAATAAGAACATTACCTTTTTCTTGACTGTGATATAACAGTTAAACTCTATTTGCATCACCCATTCTTGATTTGTAGATACGTTATGAACCTTTCTGAATCATTTTTATTTCGACTAGAACAGTTGGTAGAACAAGCGCACAATGTCTTGCCGCCAGTACCCAAAAGCCCAGATTTCAATGCGCCTGCCTTTATCTGGCAGAATCGCGGTTTAATTCCAGTCTTTGCCAAACAACCTGTAAGTTTGATTGATTTGCTGGGTATTGAAAGACAAAAAGAGCGTGTCACCCAAAATACAAAGCAGTTCTTAGCTGGTTTTCCTGCCAATGATGTGTTGCTAACTGGTGCACGCGGAACTGGAAAATCTTCTCTTATTCGCGCGCTGCTCAATGATTTTCAGCAAGAAGGATTGCGTGTGATTGAAGTTGCCCGCGATGATTTGGTGCATCTGCCTCAAATTCGTGCATTGATTGCTGATCGCCCTGAAAAATTTATCGTGTATTGTGATGATTTAGCATTTAACGCAGAAGATGAAAATTATCGTGCGCTAAAAAGTGCGTTAGATGGTTCTGTGCAGTCGAGTGCAGGTAATGTTTTGATTTATGCAACTAGTAATCGTCGTCACTTATTGCCTGAATTTATGCATGAGAATTTACCTGTGACTCGAACTGATGCTGCATTTCAAGGTGAGATTCATCCGCAAGAGTCGGTAGAGGAGAAGGTGTCTTTATCCGATCGTTTTGGGTTATGGCTGGCATTTCATCCGATGGATCAGGATACATATTTAGATATCGTGGCACATTGGTTGTCTAAGCAAAATATTGAATTGGATGATGAAGCGCGCAAAGAAGCATTGAAATGGTCACTCACACGTGGTCAGCGTTCTGGACGAGCTGCGGCGCAGTTTGCAAGGCATTGGTCGGGATTGAAGTTGTTGGCGGGAAATTAAATTTAAGCGCTCATTTCTGCCGTCTAAAGATTTGTATAGATGTTGTCTTGGGTTATTTCTTATACATCATAGCTCATGTATACCTACTTAGGATCTAATCGATGAGTAGATCACGGAGTGATTCTCTTCTGTGTACATTGGAGAAAAATGATGAGTAATAAACCTACGGTGATTTTAGTACATGGATTTTGGGGTGGTGCGGCACATTGGAGCAAGGTTATTGTTGAACTTGCAAACAAGGGCTATACCTCTATTCGTGCTGTTGAACTTCCTCTAACTTCTCTTGCTGATGATGCCGAACGAACACGAAAAATGATTGCTCAACAACAAGGACCTGTTTTATTAGTTGGTCATTCTTATGGAGGTGCAGTCATTACTGAAGCAGGCGATCAGCCCAATGTAATCGGATTGGTTTACATCGCTGCATTTGCTCCTGATGCAGGAGAAAGCCCAGGTGGAATTACGCAACAGCATCTACCCGTCGCAGCCCCAAATCTTGCGCCAGATAGTGATGGTTATCTATGGGTTAAGCCAGAGTTATTTCACGAGAGTTTCTGTCAGGATTTAACTAAGGACGAAGGACTGGTCATGGGCGTGACTCAAAAAGCTCCTCTTGCCAGCACATTTGGCGATACTATTACAGCGCCCGCTTGGAAGAAAAAACCATCGTGGTATCAGATCTCAAGCTTAGATCGTATGATTAATCCTGAAAATCAACAAAAGATGTCTGCACGATTAGGCGCTAAGAAAGTGATCACATTGGCAGCTAGCCACGCTTCTTTAGCTTCAAAACCAGTTGAAGTCGCCGCGTTTATTGACGAAGCTGCAAATGCTTTAACGTAATTTTTCATTCTCAAAAAAGCCACTTTAAATTTATGTGTGAAGTGGCTTTTTTACGATAGATCAACTGAGTCTATTCTCCCACATCTTCTGCGCCATTATCATCGCTTCATCCATCGAATCTGCTTTTTTCAAAGCAACCAATGTCAGCGCAAGTGTACCTACAACTGCTTTCTCACCATATGCATGTGTCGCTTTCCCTTGCCAAACTGAAACAAACTCATTTAAATCAAAGGACTCCTCAATATCGCTACGAGATTCATTGAGCATATCCCATTCAGTTTCATAACTGACACCATCTTTGATGCCGAGTACGAGTGTGCGTGCGTCAGGATTACGCTCGAATTCGCCACCTTCACCTTTGATGACAGCGGCATTTTGATAACCCAAGCGAATTGCAGTTTGCTGATGTGAAGTGCGATAAGCAGGGTGGAAGATTGCTTGTAAAGTCACAGTGGCATTAAATGGATTGATGAGGCGTGCCAAAGTATGTACAGGGGAACGCAAACCCATGACATTACGTAAGTCAATTAATTCACTTAACTTTGGTGATAAAACGGAGAGTGGAAGGAAGGCAAAATGGTGTTCATCTAAAGCTTTTGCAACATCATCAGCAGATTTGCATGGAGTAAAATCTAGAACAGGCAAAACATCTTCAGTATAAAGTCGATTGATTGTATGACCCGCTGCACCATGCATAAATACGCGCACGCCAGATTTTGCTAATGTGAGTGCAGCGAGTAGAAACCACGGGTAATGACGACGTTTCCCAGCATAACTTGACCAATCCAGATCAACCTGAATAGGAGGAAGATTTAAACGATCACGTGTTGCGGTGACAAAGCCTGCTAACTCATCAACCGATTCCTCTTTGACTCGTAATAGCATTAGAAATGTACCGAGCTGAGTATCTAAAACTTCATCATCAAGTATTTGCCCAAAAGCATCGAGTGCTTCTTCAAACGTCAGTGAACGACTTCCGCGTTTACCTTTGCCTAAAATGCGCACGTATTTTGCAAATGGATGTTCAATATCTTTGTATTGATTGGTTTGTGGGCGAGGGCGGATTGTGCTCATGGCTATATGTCATCCAATTTAATGATGCAATCGATATTGTAAATTAGATCAATGGTTCTGAATCAATTTATCAATCCATCATAACGCGGGATTGGTTTATAATCAGTACAATCGTTAGACGCTGTTTGTTTTTTCTATTCATTCTTTCATCCACACAAGCTCTCAAGGATTTTCTATGTTGGCTCATGATGCAGATCTGGAACTATTTCGTGATAATTTTCGCCGTTTTATGTTGGATAACATTGAGCCATATTATGCGACATGGGAAAAAGAAGGCATTATGCCGCGTGAAGTGTGGAATAAGCTGGGCGAAAACGGCTATCTCTGCGTCGATATGCCAGAAGAATACGGTGGTTACGGTGTTCCAGTAAACTACTCATTGATGTTGGTTGAAGAGGCTGCACGTGCAGGCTACGGTTCATTATCGACAGCGATTTCTGTGCATTCTGAAATTACTGCTCCTTATGTGTTGCATATTGGTACTGAAGAACAAAAGCATTATTGGATTCCAAAATTAGTCAGTGGTGAAGTCGTTGGTGCGATCGGAATGACTGAGCCAGGCGCAGGTTCTGATTTACAAGCATTACGTAGTACAGCAATTTTGAACGGCGATCATTATGTCTTGAATGGTTCTAAAACCTTTATTTCGAATGGTCAACATGCTGGACTCGTGATTATTGCAGCAAAGACAGATCCTGCTGCTCGTGCGAAAGGTGTATCTTTGTTGCTAGTCGATACAACTTTGGAAGGCTTCAAGAAAGGAACGAATCTCGACAAAATTGGTTTGCATAGTCAGGATACATCAGAATTATTCTTTGATAATGTTAAAGTGCCAAAAGATCAATTACTTGGCGGCGCAGGACAGGGTTTTGCTTATTTAATGCAAAACTTACCACGCGAGCGTTTGGGAATTGCAGTGACGGCATTGGGATCAATTTTTGGTGCAATTGATGTGACGATTAATTATGTGAATGAGCGTCAAGCATTTGGACAGTCTATTGCCAAGCTGCAAAACACACGTTTTACACTTGCTCAAGCAAAAATTGATGCACTTGCAACAGAAGCATTTGTTCGCCAAAGTACTGAGTTATATATGAACGGTCAACTTGATGTGCCGACCGCCGCTGCTGTAAAAGCTCATGCATCAGATGTGCAATGTAAAGTTGCTGATAACTTGCTGCAAATGTTTGGTGGCTACGGCTATATGACAGAATATCCAATTTCTCGTTTCTATGTGGATGCACGTATTCAACGTATCTACGGCGGTACAAATGAAATTATGAAAGAAGTTGTAGCACGCGATATTTTAGGTCGTTGATTTTTGATTTGTTGTATTAAGAAGCCCAGATAATTCTGGGCTTCTTGTTAAGTGTGGTATCTATTTTTGTTTTTCACTCATTTCATAATGATTGTATTAATATAAGTTAATAATCTCGCATATTTTATTCGGTAATCAGGGCACGTTATACTCTAAAGCATGATATGGAAATCCAAGTGATCCATTTAAGGAGTTTCGATTGTCTTTTATTAAGCGCCCTGCGCAATTGAATTCTGATTATAGTCCTGTGGGCGTTAGGCAAT
This sequence comes from Aquirhabdus sp., assembly GCA_030150135.1. Classification (GTDB taxonomy): domain Bacteria; phylum Pseudomonadota; class Gammaproteobacteria; order Pseudomonadales; family Moraxellaceae; genus Aquirhabdus. Next base: position 14,013 of record JASLGO010000151.1, on the reverse strand, counting down.
TCGCCATTTCAGGAAAAGTCCTATACCAGCTTCTAGGCGCATGTGCAGTATTAATGATCATTTACATATTAATGATTTTTTATAGTCATTATATTCGTCAACAAACATTAGACACTCTAGATACTCGATTATCGTCTCAAGCACATTTACGAACCGCAGCACTACAGGTTCCGATCAGTAATTTACAACGAAATACTCGTTTTTTGGCAACACTCCCCGAAGTGCAAGGTATCGTGCGAGCGACATTTCATGGCGGGTTTGATGTGGAAGGAGACAGTTCGCTGGAGTCTTGGCAAAATCGTCTAACACCGATTTTTATTGGATTCGCTATGGCAAATCCAGATGTAATGAAAGTTCGTTTAATTGGTGTCTCAAATGATGGAAAAGAGTTGTTGGGTGTTGATCGGGTAGGAGAACAAGTTGCATTGCGATCTGCCGCAGATTTACAGTCGAAAGCCTCACAAAAGTATTTCCAAGAAGCTATTAAGCTGAAACAAGGTGAGGTTTATCTCTCTGATATTAAAATCAATCAAGATCATAATAAAGTTGAAAACTCTCATATTCCAACATTAAGTGCTTCAACACCTATATTTAGTTCCGATGGTCGGTTATTTGGCATCATTGTTATCAATATTAGAGCAGATTCAATGATGTCTGCATTAACGGCTAATTTATTTAATGGCTTTAAAGTTTATTTGACCAATAGTGAGGGTGATTATTTACAAAGCCCGAATGCAGCGCAGAACTTCGGTTTTGAACTAGGTGCCCGTCACCGTTGGCAGGATAATTTTAAGTTGCGTACAGATGTTCCTCAGGATATTAAACATCTTCAAGATTATGATTTAAAGGTTGACTCTAATACCACTTATGTCCATGTCTACTCTCAGGCCTTGCGGCTTGATGCACATGACCCACATCGCGTGCTTAACCTTCATATGGTGGTACGAGATAGTTTTGTTTCAGATATCGTCACGGAGCGTCTTGAAGCGCTAATCGCTGCGATTGTGGGATCGGCTCTTTTGATGGGCGGCGCATTTTGGGTGTATTGGCGTCAACGAACAAAAACGCAGGTTGCGCAAGCACGGATTGCGGCAATTGTAGAAAGTTCTAATGATGCCATTATTGGTTTGTCGATGTCTGGAATTATCACCAGTTGGAACAAAAGCGCTGAACAGATGTTTGGTTATGATGCTTCTGAAGCGCTGGGTAAAAACGAGCGAGAACTATGTTTGTCGCGAATTCCAGATGTTGATGAAGAAAACTATCAGTTACAAGTGAGTCTTGGTCGGACAATTCCCAATATTAAAACAGCTTATTTACAGAAAAATGGAACATTTTTTGATGCCTCTATTACGATGGCTCCTATTCATAATGCCAGTGGTCTTGTAATTGGTGTAGCAAAAACGGTACGTGATATTACTGAACAAAATTTGGCAGAACAACGTATCCAACGATTAAATGAGTCGTTAGAGCAGCAAGTGATTGAGCGTACAGAAAAGATCGAGGCATTTTCACAATTACAACGTGCGATTTTGGACAATGCGGGTTTGGCAATTATGGCTGCTGATCCTGAGGGTCATATTACGCTATTTAATCCTGCTGCAGAACGAATGCTTGGTTATAGTGAAGCTGAAATGATTGGCCAGACATCGGCAAGATTCCATGATATGGCGGAAGCTGAAGCCTATGCGGCTGCAGTATCGATTGAGTTTGGTGAAACCATTCCTGTCGGTATGTCTGCGTTTACTGCTCGTACAGTCAGAGGACTGCCTAATGAGCATGAATGGACATTCATTCGTAAGGATGGAACGCGGTTCCCCATGTTCCTGAATATCACGGCATGGCGTGACAAAAATGGTCGTATCAAAGGTTTTTTGGGGATGGGGATCGATAATTCCCAGCAACGAAAAGATCGCCAAAATTTACAATCATTGACTGACCACTTAAATAAAGCAATTCAAGTCGCGGATCTTGGCACGTGGTCGTGGAATGTGCGTGACAATACCCGTATTTGGAGTGAGCGGATGAAGGAGATGTACAACGTCCCTCCTGATGCTCATCCTGATTCGTACCGTGAATATTGGCGTGTATCGGTACATCCAGATGATCTGGCTGAGTCAATGCATGCACTGCAACGTGCTACAGATGGTTTAGAGCCCTATAACTCAATATTCCGAATGATTCTGGCAGATGGCAGTATCCGATATATGCAGGCTGCTGGACTTATGGAATTTGGAGATGATGGCAAGCCATTGATTATGTCTGGTTTTAATCGAGATGTTACTGCTCAGTTCGAGCATGAAGCATCTTTGCGCGAAGCGACGGAAAATGCGAACGCCGCCAACCTTGCCAAGTCTGCTTTTCTGGCCAATATGAGCCATGAAATCCGTACACCGATGAATGCTATTTTAGGGATGCAACAGTTGCTGCATCGAACAGATTTAGATGGACGACAATTAGATTATGTGACAAAAACAGAAATTGCAGCACAAGCATTACTCGGCATTCTCAATGATATTTTGGACTTTTCCAAGGTTGAAGCAGGTAAATTAATGCTGGATATTCATGCTTTTAATTTTGATAAATTATTGCGTGATGTCGGTGTCATACTCGCAGCGAATGTTGGTCAAAAGGATGTTGAAGTATTATTTGATATAGATCCTTTAACGCCTAAATGGATTATGGGCGATGCACTACGCTTGCAGCAGGTTTTGATTAATATCGCTGGAAATGCGGTCAAATTCACGGAAGTGGGGGAAATCGTAGTCACCGTGCGTTTGATTAAAGAATCTGTGTCACAGGAATCACAACTTGCAATTGCTGTGCGTGATACAGGAATTGGTATTGCACCTGAAGCACAGCAACATATATTTGATGGTTTCTCACAAGCGGAGTCATCAACCGCACGTCGTTATGGCGGCAGTGGTTTAGGATTAGCCATCAGTCAGCGACTTGTGCGGATGATGGGCGGCGAAATTGGGTTTGAAAGTAAACTTGGTGTGGGTACGACCTTTCATTTCAGTATTCCATGTACACCCGCAGAAGGTCCTGAAATTCCAGCTGAGTCCGCAGTTGCTGAGTTAAGAGGTCTACGTGTGTTAGTTATCGATGATAATCAACAGGCACGACAGATTTTGGCATCAATGGTGAGTCAATTTGGCTGGTTAGCCCATGAAGCTGCAAGTGGTACAGCCGCTTTAACCATGCTGAGTGATGCTGAATCCGCAAGTGAAGCTTATGATGTTGTGCTTGTCGATTGGCGAATGCCCGAAATGGATGGCTGGGAAACGACGGCGAAGTTGAAACAATTCTACGCGGAATCAATCTCTCCATTAATTGTTATGATTACAGCCGCAGATCGAAGTAAGACTTCTGAACAGCAGGAGCAATTGTCTGCACAATTAGATGGTTTCTTAGTCAAGCCAATTACGGCGTCGATGCTATTTGATGCGATTGCTGATGCACGAGCAGGGCGCAATGCGATGTACGAAGTTAAACGTCCTAAGCTTACAAATCAACGGCTTCTCGGAATTCGTATTTTAGTTGTAGAAGACAATCCAACCAATCGGCAAGTTGCGTTTGAGTTGCTGAGTGCTGAAGGCGCTGTGGTCACAGTTGCAAATAATGGCCGTGCTGGGATTGAGGCAGTCGTGCAGAGTAAGCTTGATGTCGTGCTGATGGACATCCAAATGCCTGATATGGATGGCTATACCGCGACACGAGAAATTCGTAAATCCTTTTCACAAGAAAAATTACCGATTATCGCACTAACTGCAAATGCCTTAGCAACAGATCGAGATGCGGCGATTGAGGCTGGTATGAATGACCATGTTGGTAAGCCTTTTGATCTAACGCAATTGGTTACTGTGATTAATAATTTGCTAGGGAAAGATTCTACACATGAAGCTGAAACAGAGATTCATGATCGAGTTGCCCATTATTCGGAATCAGCAGACCTAGATGTTCAGGAGGCTCTACGCCGCTTTGGTGGGAATAAAAGCGTTTATGGCAATGCATTACTGAATTTTGGCAGAGATGCATCGATGTTTTTGTTACAACTGACTGATCTGGTTCGTATTAATGAAGAGACAGCTCAGGTTAATGATGATGCAACTCGCTCAGATCAACAAGAAAAATTAAGGCAAATACTGCATGCTTTCAAAGGACTGGCAGGAACGATAGGAGCTATGACGTTACATCGTGTTGTCGCAAATGCAGAAAATAGTTCGATACAATCATTCATGAATGAATGGCTTGGATTTAGAAGACTTGTAGAGCAAACCATTGAACAGACTCAATTAGTCGCTCAGGAAATGAATAGCGAGCTGTTTGCATCACAACTTTCAGCGAGCAGCGAGCAGATCCAGCCGGTTCTTGCCGATCTTGAACCATTAATGCGTTTATTAAGTGACTCTAATATGCAAGCTATGAGTATTTATGAACAATTAAAGAGCAAATACGCTGCATATTATCCTGATCAGTTTCATGCATTGGCGCAGGCGATGAATCAATTGGATTTCCCAGCAGCTTTAAGCTGTTGTGAAGATCTTAAGGCATTATGGAGAGATCAATAAGATGATGAATGCTAAAATTTTCCCATCCTATGATTTTAATCAACGGCGTGGACGTTTATTGGTTGTTGACGATCAACCCATTAATATCCAAGCGATCCACCAAATCTTTGCCGATACGCATGATGTATTTATGGCGACTAATGGACAACAAGCCTTAGATTTTTGTCATAACACCCCGCCAGATCTTGTTTTACTTGATGTAGAAATGTCTGGGATGGATGGCTTAGAAGTATGTCGACGGTTAAAACAAAATGTAGATACACAGAGTATTCCAGTTATTTTTGTGACGGCAAATAATCATCCTGATCATGAAAATGCTTGTTGGCTCGCTGGAGGTGTTGATTTTGTCAATAAACCCGTGAATCCGATGACATTACAAAATCGTGTGCGTGCTCATCTGACGTTAAAATTTCAATTTGATTTATTGCATAATCTGGCATTTGTTGATGGTTTAACGGGGATTGCTAATCGTCGTTTGTTTGATGAACGCCTAGATGCTGAATGGCGACGCTGCAAACGTAGTCAACAGCCTTTGTCTTTGATTATGATCGATATTGATTACTTCAAACTCTATAATGATCACTATGGGCATCAGATGGGTGATGATTGTTTACGGGCTGTTGCACGCGCATTAAAAACGCGAATTTTACGTCCTTATGACCTACTTGCGCGTTATGGTGGAGAGGAGTTTGTGTGTTTGCTGCCAGAAACGGATCTGACAGGAGCAACAGTGATCGCAAATGCATTACTCGATGCGGTTAAATCTCTCAAAATTGAACATGTCAGATCGAATTTAGATCAGTTTGTGTCTATTTCTGTGGGTGTTGCTTCTGAGGATTTTGTCGGAGAGCGTACATCTGATGAGTTGCTACAACGTGCGGATGCACGCTTATACCAAGCCAAGCGAAAAGGGCGAGGGCAAGTGTGCAGTGGGTGAGATCTAAGCCATAAAAAAGCCTTCATTTGATAATCAAAGAGGGCTTTTTTATTGTGATTAGCTCATTAACCTTTCCAACTGTCTTTCAAATCTAAAATCCGATTAAACACAGGCTTCGTTGTCGTATGATCTTTTTCGTCGGCAATGAAATAGCCTTCGCGTTCAAACTGAAAGCGGTCGCCATTATTGGCTTGTGCGAGTGATGGTTCAACGAAAGCTTGCAGAACAGTTCTTGAGTTGGTATTCACGTTCTGCATGAAATCATCGCCTTCTTCAGGATTGGCGAGCGTAAACAGACGATCATAAATCCGCACTTCGGCAGGAATTCCTGCATTTGCAGAAACCCATTGAATCACGCCTCTAACTTTGCGGCCTTCAGGGTTTTTGCCTAATGTGTCAGGATCAATCGAGCATTTCAGCTCAATGACATTGCCATTAACATCTTTAATCACTTCATCACAGCGAATCACATACGCATGGCGCAGGCGTACTTCGCCATCTGGCACTAAACGCTTAAAGCCTTTCGGTGGCACTTCTTCGAAATCTGCTCGATCGATATAGATTTCTGAGGTCAATGGAATTTCACGTTCGCCCAAATCTACATTGGGATGACGTGCATGTTTCAGGGTCAGCGCCTCAGGTAAATTGGTCAGTGTCACTTTAAGTGGGCGTAATACTGCCATACCGCGTGGCGCAGCATTTTCAAGCGATTGACGAATACAGAATTCAAGTAAACCGACATCCACCACACCATCATTTTTGCTGACGCCGACACGTTGGCAGAAATCACGTAGGCCTTCAGGTGTAAAACCACGGCGACGCATACCTGCAACTGTAGGCATACGAGGATCATCCCAACCTGCTACGACACCATCATCAACCAGTTTTTTCAGTTTACGTTTACTGGTCAGGGTGTAATCAACATTTAAGCGTGAAAACTCAATCTGACGCGGTTTCGCTGGTGTATTGACCTTGTCGATGACCCATTCATAAAATGGACGATGATCTTCAAATTCAAGCGTGCAAAGCGAGTGGGTAATGCCTTCAATCGCATCACCTAGTGGATGCGCGTAGTCGTACATTGGATAGATAATCCATTCGTTACCTGTTTGATGATGTTCAACATTCAAGATCCGATACAACACTGGGTCGCGCATGTGCACGTTTGGACTAGCCATATCAATCTTGGCACGGAGAACCGCCGCACCGACTTCAAATCCGCCACTTTTCATCTTGTCGAATAACGCGAGGTTTTCTTCAACAGTTTGATCACGATACGGTGAGTTTGTACCGACTTGAGTGAAGTCACCACGATTTAAGCGAATTTGCTCAATGGTTTGTAAGTCAACATAGGCATCACCTTGTTTGATGAGCTGTACCGCCCAATCATAGAGTTGACCAAAATAGCTTGATGCATGACGGACATTACCATTCCATTGAAATCCTAACCATTTCACATCTTTTTCAATATTATCAATATACTCTTGTTCTTCGGCGATGGGATTGGTGTCATCCAGACGTAAATTGCATAGACCACTTGTTTCGGTCGCGATGCCAAAATTTAAGCAAATTGATTTCACATGACCTAGATGCAGATAACCATTCGGTTCAGGTGGGAAGCGAGTGACGATTTGATGATGTTTTCCTGTTGCCAAGTCATCAGCAATGATTGTACGAATGAAATCATGCCCAACAGTCTGATCTTTGCCTTGCTGTTCTTGTTGACCATTTGCGGCTGAATTGAGAGGCATGGCAGTGGTCGATTTAGGCAGGTCAGTTGAATTCATAATACTCATAACTTTGAACAGAAAATAAAGGTAATCATTTTGCAAGATAAAGTGACATTGATAAAAATCACGATACAAAACCACAAAGATATAAATAGGCTGAACGTGTATCGTTGATCCCTGATCATCTCTGGTCGTGCTTATATCTTGCGCAGACTGTTAGCAAAACTGCAAAATTGCTAAAAATAGCAATAAATAATGACAAGTTTAGCTTGCCGTATAGTCTACCGTTTGATTACCCTAGCCTCAACCAATCCCTCACGTTTTTTGGAGTAAAAAAACATGGATCATCCACAAGTTGCCTTTGATACGAACCTCGGTACGATCGTTATCGAACTAAATCAAGAAAAAGCACCAAAAACCGTTGCGAATTTCTTGGGTTATGTCAAAAGCGGTCATTATGACGGCACAATTTTTCATCGCGTGATCAAAGACTTTATGATCCAAGGCGGTGGTTTTGATGAAAACTTCAACCAAAAACCAGCTCCACAAACTGTAGACAACGAAGCTGACAATGGTTTGAAAAATGAAGAAGGTACAATTGCAATGGCTCGCACCAGCGATCCACATTCAGCAAGTGCACAATTTTTCATCAATGCAAAAAACAACACTTTCCTAAACTACACCAGCAAAACTCCACAAGGTTGGGGCTATGCCGTATTTGGTAAAGTTGTTTCAGGCATGGACATCGTGAAGCAAATCGAAGTGGTTAGAACTTCAAATAAAAATGGTCATGGTGATGTGCCTGTTGTAAACGTAGTCATTAACAAAGCTCGTTTGCTGGATGCTCAATAATTTCCTTTTGAGCATAAATGCTTAAAAAGATTAAATGCAGTATTTGCATGAGTTTTAGATTAAAATAGGCAGCCTTCGGGCTGCTTTATTTTTCCAAAATAAATAGCACATTGAGCTTGTCGAAATGCGCGGCGAGAAAGAGCCGCACTTTGATCAGCGCAGTTTAAATATTTTTAAAAAGCCATCTCATCTATGAAAACTCTGTTTATTTCTGATCTTCACCTTGCTAATGACCAACCACGTTTAACTGAAGGTTTTCTTGCGCTAATTACACGTTATGGTGCTGAAATCGATACGTTGTATATTTTAGGAGATTGGTTTGAGGCGTGGGTGGGTGATGACGACGATGACGTTTGGTTGAATACCATTACTGAGCCGCTTAAAGCATTAACAGCACGTGGTGTTCAGATTTGGGTGCAACATGGCAATCGTGATTTTGCGATGGGTCAAGAGTTTTTAGATCGTTTTGGTGGTCAGTTATTGCCTGAGCGAGTGACGCTGGTTGAGCATGGTATAACTTTGCGGGTTGAGCATGGTGATGCGTTGTGCTTGTCCGATCATGCGTATCAGGAATTTCGTAAGATGAGTCGTAATCCAGACTGGCTCAATAATATGCTTGCTCAGCCTTTAGAAATGCGTCGTCAGCTTGCAGCGATGATTCGTATGAAAAGCCAGATGAGCCATGCAAACAATGCCGATAATATTGTCGATGTTGATCTAGATGAGGTTGTTCGTGTGATTGGTGATGCGGATGGCATGATTCATGGACACACACATCGTCCGATGGTGCATGAGTTAGTTGGTGATGATGGTGAGAAGAAATTGCGTTATGTGCTCGGTGATTGGCGTGTAGATGTGGCAACTCAAGCAGGCGAGGCAGTGATTGCTTGGTGGGATGATGCGGGGTTAAGGTTGGAGACGTTTAGGTTTTAAGGTTTATCTGGTTAATGCGTGTGATGGGTTGCGTGCCTTAACCCATCCTACAGCGGCTGTAGTTGAATTGTTGATTGTGATTTAATTCAATCAATTAAAGTTTGTAGGATGGGTAGAGGTACGAAACCCATCACAACATTAAAATAAACACACCGCATCAAATTTCAAAAACAAAAAATAAATCATTCACCAAAACGACCTTCATCAATCGAACCACCCCAATCTAATGGTAACCTTCCTTCTCGAACAAAACTGTGAAATGTCGAATATGGCCAATCCTTTACAGATAAAACATGCTCATGCTTCACTGGATTGATGTGAATATAATTAACATGTTGTTCAAAATCATTTTCATCACGAATTAAATGTTCCCAATAGCGTCGTTGCCAAATTCCACGTTCTTTTTTGCTTTGGCGGCTATTACTGATCAGTTCCTGCTCCAAATAAGGAATGTTTCGTGAAAAATAGCTTTTAAACAACCGCCAACGCATCGAATAATTATCATCATCGCAAGGTAATGTCCAAAGCGCATGAATGTGATCAGGTAAGACAACCATTGCTTCCATACGAAATGGATGGCGATGCATAATGTATTGATGCGCTTCTCGCACTATGTCTATGTGTTTAATGAGTAGACCTGATGATCGATTTAGTAGATTAACCGTAAAGAAATAAGTTGCACCAGCAGTTTTGTTACGTCGATATGCAGTCATTATTGTTCTATTTTTAAATATTTGATTGTTATTGGGTGGCGTATATAGATGGGTTTCCTTCGTCAACCCATCCTACTAATTAGTTTCGTTTTACGCATTTTTGTTTGTTAATAATTTCTTCAATCATCCAATTCGCAATTGAACCCATTGGCGGAATCAACGGTAATTGATCAAATGGATAAAACTCAGCTTCAGCAATTTCGTCTTCTTGCAAGAGTAATTCACCGCCAGCATATTCCGCCTGAAAGCCAATCATGAGATTGGTTGGAAATGGCCAAGGCTGACTGCTCATGTAGCGAATATTTTTGACATCAACGCCCACTTCTTCCTTAACTTCGCGTGCTACAGCTTGCTCTAAGGTCTCACCAACTTCAACAAAACCAGCAATTAAGCTAAACATCGGTATTGGGAAGCGTGGAGATCTTGCAAGAAGAATGCTTGGTGTAGGTGTATCGTGTCGGGTGATCGCAACGATCACACAAGGTTGTAGTCGCGGATATTGTATGTAATCACAAGCAGGGCAGATCATGGCAAATTCATGGGCGTGTCGAACTGTTTTTTCGCCACAATGACTACAAAAACGATGATTTCGTTGCCAAAGCAATAGCTGGATTGCGCGAGATGCGCGTTCAAATTCGATCGATGTCCACTTGGTGAGGAGTTGGCGTAAGTGAATCGCGGTGTAGCCAGCCAGAATATAATCAGAGGGAACTTCCCGAGTGACATATTGAATGTCATCGTCTTCAGCAACCAATAGGTCATTCGACGTCACATCTTGCAAATCTGGTAAATCATTACTTCTATCCACAAAAATCAAATTCTCGTGAATGAGTAAACCTTTGATTTTTTTAGTTGGAATGCTGCTTTGGTCTGCAATGTGATAAGGAGTGACGGTAGCCAAAACGAAAAGATTCCTAATTCAGAAGATGTGAATACAGTACTTTAAAATGAATCAATTGAGGAGGGCGTTTTGTTGTATTCGTATCACATTGAATGATACGAATACGATAGAGTCTTTTAGTAGAGAGGATTACGCTGCTGTTTTAACTGGATAGCCCAGTCTTGCCAAGCTTGATTCACCATAACCATAAGGTTGATCGCCTGCAGGTTTCTTCGTAGCCAAACCTTCAAGAATGTAGTCTACACATACAATTGCATCCGTTAAGTTTGCAATTGAACCTGCATCAGGCTGATGATCTGGGCTGAATTTCTCGTTAATGTATTTTGCTGCGGATTGCAGAATCGCTTGTCCACGTGGCGCATTCAAGAATGCCATTGCACCACCAACGGTTTCACAAACTGCAGCAATTCCTTCAATCTTCTGAAGATCTTTTTCGCTGTCCAAATAGGCGAGGAGAGAATGCATCACGTTGGTGAGATCGAGTCGACTTTCAGCAACAATCAAGCTGCGCGCTTCTACAAGTTGATGTAAAGAAACTTTTAAATTGGTAAACGGAGACATGACCAAACCAGGAGTATGGGTTTGTTCCATCAAGATGATTGCGTTTTCACTATCGAGTAAACGATCCATCAGTGAATTGATTTGACTCTCATCTGGATGTTGCGACCATTTTTCAACAAGATTAGCCTGTTCTAATAAACCTTGTCCTGCTTTATCTAATGTCAACAAGACTAATGCGTGTCCAAGTTCTTTCAGTTGTTCACTCAGACTTGTTAAGCCATCTGGTTGTTGTTCTTGGTTCACAATTAAATCAACGAGTTCTTTGATTTTAATAATAGATTGATGTGCCAATTGGCTGACATCATGTACAACACTCTGATCAGGACCAAATAAGAAATGTTTGTCATCAAGAATTTCTTGATCAGACTTAATTTTATTTTCTAAGCCTAAAGTTGCAATGATCGTTTCATAATGCTGTGGTGCAATTGCGGTCATTGTAAGCAAGTCGGCAATTGCAGTGGTTTGTGAAAGACGACTAATTGCGCTTGATTTACGTGCGATACGACGTTCCATTTGCGCAAGAATGCGCTTGCGACCATCGGTCAACAAGGTATCTGGAGTCAAGGTCGATACAATTTGTTTGGCAAGTTGCCAATAGAGTCCTTCAGCACTTTGTGGTTCACGATCTGCAATGTGTGCAACAGCTTTGTGCATATACGCGAAATCGCTGGCTTGAGGTTTTTTTTGCAATACTCCATGTAAACCAGTTTGAAATAGACGAAGAAGGCTCTTACGATCTTTGTCATTGGTTTTTTCTGTTGAAAGTGCTGGTTTGACTAACGTAGAAATATTATTTTGAATCAAGCCGTCATTCATATCGTGAAGTAAAAAGCCACCTTCGGTGATAATCGGTTTGTTCAGCAAACGATTCATGACATTGGTGATTGGAATAAGTAATTGCGGCGATAATGTTTCACGTAAAAGAACGAACTCAAGATAGCGAGATAATGTCATTAGACTTTCGCTGAGTGCAGTAATTTGATTGTCGTCAATAGAATCTGGATTTTCGGAAATGTGGACAAGCATAAGACGGATAGCATCAGAGAGCTCGACGGCACCATCCATTTTGAGAAGTTTTAACACGCCAGTCGTTTGTTGCATGCCTTCAGTCGAGTCAAAAATCCCTACAGTATTACTTGAGTCTGTCATATACAGATTGAGAGCCGCTTCAACTTGAGTTAATGAGGCGTCAATTTCCGACTTCACAATATATAGTGAAGAAATATCAAAATGCTGACCGTCACGTATTGATTGAGTTTTTTGAGTTGTATCTGATTCAGACATATCCCTTTCCTTGCATTGTCAGTATTGCTTTATGACTTTCCGTTTTTTGCCGCCTAATCATGGCACGATCAACGGCACAACTCAATATAGAAAAACTATAAAAATAGAATAGTTTTTCATTCACTTATGATGCGATGTTTGAAACGATTTAGTCATTTTAGTGAGCCACGGTCTGCATTGACTATGACACGGATTGTTCTAACTTGTGCCAAATCGATACAGGACCGCCTTTGCCGCCATCTAGTTTTTGTAACCATTCTTGATGTAATTGAAGTTCTGCATCGCTTGCTTGTACGATGGGTAGGTTTCGTTTAATCAATTTGCGCTGGGCAGAGGTGACATTATTATCTTCACTGTTCTCCATATCTAGCGTGACTTGACCACCAGTCAACTGCAAATAGACATCCGCTAAGATTTCCGCATCGAGCAAAGCGCCGTGAAATGTGCGATCACGTTCTTTAACGTTGTAACGTTTTGCGAGTGCATCCAAGTTATTTTTTTGGCCTGGATGTTTGCGTTTTGCGATCGCAAGTGTATCCGTGACAGTGACTTTGTCTGCAAGAGGACTACGTCCAGCCATTTCTAGTTCTGCTTCTAGAAATTTCATATCGAAACTGGCGTTGTGTGCAATGATTTCTGCGCCATGGAGGAACTGTTCTAATTCATCGACAATGCTGATAAATAGAGGTTTGTCGCTCAAGAATTCATCGCTTAATCCGTGGATATTTTGCGAATCACCAACGGGGCGTTGCGGGTTCAGGTAGACGTGTAAAGAGTTCCCTGTCAGCTTTCGGTTGATCAGTTCAATCACACCAATTTCAATAATACGATCGCCTGTTTTAGGATCAAATCCTGTTGTTTCGGTATCTAAGATGAGCTGGCGTTTGCCGTTTGATGTAAATGCATCTAAGTGTTTCGTGTTATGTGTGCGAATAATGCCTTGCGGGGCTGTTTTTATTTCATTTGAAATAACCGAAGTTTCTGTGGAACTTGATTCATTCTCTGATTCGATAGATTGAAATTCGTTGGTTGTGCTGTCATCCATTTCATTTACCACAAACTGATTTTCACTTTGGGCTTGATCTTCGGCAGCAAACCATTCTGGTTCTTCAAGATTTGCTTCGAAATCCTCATCAGGTGGTAATAATAAATCCATCAGTGAGGTAGAGGGTGTTGTTGTATTTTTTTTAGCGACTTTAGTAATCGTTGCCTCATCCGAAGGTGTCATGGTTGATGCGATGGTCTGTGATTTGTTTGATGATGAAAATGCAGCGGAAGCTCCTTGTGTTTCTAAACCTTTGTTGGCGAGTTGGTCTGCTTTTTCATTACCAGCATGCCCAGCATGCCCTTTAATCCAGCGCCAATCAATTGAGCGATTTTGGCTGAGTTGGTCGAGTTTTTGCCATAGGTCTGCATTGATGACTGCACCGCCGTCGCTTTTGCGCCAGTTTTTCTTTTTCCAGCCATGAATCCATTCGCTAATCCCTTTTTGTACATAACTTGAATCAGTCCAGACGGTTGCAGGAAT
>JASLGO010000071.1 GCA_030150135.1 Aquirhabdus sp. | reverse complement strand
TCCTGGAGTCATCAACTTGATGCCTTCCGAGAACCCTGGAATCACGCCATTCATAGGGAAAGTCGCAGGTTCATGGCGCGCATAAGAGCTGTCAAATTCAGTACCATCAATTAATGTACCACGATAGTTGACGGTAACCATATCACTGCTTGTAGGGTGTGCGCCTGTGCCTTCTTTTTCAACGATATATTGCAAGCCACTTGCGGTGACTTTCACGCCTGATTTTTTAGCGTTGTCTGCTAAGAAAGTCGCACCAGCTGCTTTATTTTTGGTCGCGGCTTGCTCTGCTTCAGCAGTTTGTTCTTGAGTCATCTCTTGCATAACTTTGGCAAAAATTGCATTTTTTGCTGCTTCATCCATTTTTTGCGATTTACTAGCAAAAGCATCATCAATCCCTGCTTTGAGCGCATCCAGATCGATATGGTTTTTGTTCTTTGCCATTTGCTCGCCCATCTTGGTACCAACAGCGTAGCTAAACTTTGCATTATCTGTGTCTAATGAAACATTTTTTTGTCCGTTGCCACATGCAGCAAGTAGGATTGTGGCGCTTAAAGTAGTTAGAACAAGTATTTTCTTTTGCATTACGGCTCTCATTGTTGAACGTAACACCAGACTGATAGGCATGGTGATGTGATGATAAAAATCGAGTCAGGGACACGTGCTCATAAATAGCATGCGTTGTTCTGCGATGACAGAAGCAGCTCGTCAACATCCGTCTATTAATAATCAATCGCAAATGCAAACGCGACAACGCTATCCTGCGTGTGCACGATATAGTGTCTATGTGAAGCTTTCAAGTATTCTTATATTGCAGCATGTGCCGATTACGTCAATAAAATCCGAAATTGTATCAATGAGGTCATCGACTCATTCGCATTACTGTTTGTGTAGGCTCTGTATCAGATTACCTAGATCATCAGTCGGCTGATGTCCTTTCCTTATCGCAGTCACTGAATTCTTGATGTAGCTGGCACGATTCAGGTTTGCCTCGGTATCACAGCGAAGTGTTTTAGTTTTTAATGTGAGTCCCGCAGCAGTAATTGTAGAGATCTCTTGAGCATCCTCTGTTACACCACAAACATGTCTTTTTGACATTGACCATGCCTGCTGACTTTTGATCCAACTCCCCAAATTAGCTTTAGATACACTTTTCGATAGATGTCCCCACTCTACGTCAACAGCATGAAGTGATGCCTGATGATCAATTTTAGCTTGTTGATAGGTTTGTATTGCGAGATCGTGCTTTGTATCAATCTTGATTGATTGTGTTGGCTCTTTGCGTGCAGGAGCAAGGGGCTGGGCGACGCCTACAGATGATGGCGTCGAATGCATTGAGCCCATCACATTCATAAATCCATTTTTATTAAATAGTAAATAAATAAAACAAAAGAACCCCATCACGACCACAATACTCACCACAGGCCATAATGCCTTCAACGATCCAAGACGAACGAGTGATGATTGCCGTATCAAAGATTGAGTCTGAACATCCTCGGCTGGAGGCTGTATTTCCTGATGCAAAATAGGATGAAGTTGAGCCACATTTCTGGCAATTGCAATCAGAAACCCCAAACATAATACGCCAATGACCAACATTGGAATTGCTTTGGATATAAGCATGACAGCTCCCGCCAATACTGACACAAGCAGGGCAACTAAAGGTTTCCTTAATTCCTGATCTAGATTTTTTGCAGTCATGATAAATATAAATAACAGCATTGCACACGCAATTGATGCTGCGAAATACTTAGAGTCATCCAGACCCACTGTCATGAACATAGAAATATCCAAAGGATCGTATTATTTTGTATTCGTTAGGGCTAAATATCAGAATAGAAACATTTGAGTTTGATTAAACTCTCATCAAAAGCGCTCTGAATCAGAGCGCTAAAATCACTCAGTACAAACAAAATAAAGATTATTGACGTGTTAAAGGCCCAAAACAACTGTCTGAGGTTTCTTTATAGCACATCTTCATTTGATTGCTAGTGGGTAGAAAATACACATAGATGACTGAATTCACCCCAGCCTTACCAGGTTCACCACGACAGTCTTTCTTGCCATTATCGGCGATGACTTTGTTGATCAGGCGATAAAAACCATTCATGCTCGGCTTAAGAGTGACTTCAATTTCACTAATTCCCTCCTCAGCGCCACTCGAAAAAACCATACGACTATTTGTTTTAAATTCATAGGTTTCAGAGCAGTCTGAATTGGGCGTAATCCACTTCCATACGCCTAAAATCGGATGATTTTCTGGTAACAATGTTGCTGTGGTTTGTGTTGCAGCCTGCGATGCTGGTACGGCGGATGTTGGTTCAGTTGCCGCAAAAACACTCCATGAGCTACTCAAAAGAAAAGCTGTAGCGAGATAAGCAATACGCAAAATAAAACTCCTTGCCTCATTTTTTATCTCGGCAAGCATAGCATTGAATATCACGCGAACTGACATGAAAGATTTATTTTATGTGATTGATCTGTTATCTAGCTGGTTGCGGTACGATATGAGATCAAGGACAGACACGATCAAACGCGTTAAACAAAATGACTTCTAAAGACACCATATATCATTACGAAGAACTCCTTCGATCTGGGCGCTGGTTCAGCTCACTGCCTGATCCCTTGAGAAAGACCTTGCTTGACTCAGCAAGTATCGTGCGTCTGAATACAGGACAAATGTTGTTTTCTCAAGATGATCCTTTGCATGGCATTTATGCCGTACTGTCAGGCGGCATCAGCATTGGTCGTCATCGTGAAGATGGCAAAGAAGCCCTACTCACGCTGATTGATCCACCCAACTGGTTTGGAGAGATCACGTTGTTTGATCGAATGAATCGTACACACCACGCTTATGCAATCGGTGATACGGTATTGATGCATATCGCTGGAAATATCCTCGACCAGATTCTAGAAAAAGAACCGCGTTATTGGCAAAACTTTGGGCAACTGCTCACTGAAAAATTAAGAATACTTCTTGATCAAGCCGAAGACCTCGCACTTCGTTCAACCGCACAGCGCCTCGCTAAACGACTCGTCCTCTTTGCAGATAATTATGGCAGTTGGAAAGATCGCAGCCGCCGCACGATCAATATTCCACAAGAGCAACTGGCCATGATGCTGTTTATCACGCGCCAGACCACAAATCAGATTCTCAAAGATTTGGAACGACAAGGGTTTATCAAACTCGTTTATGGTGCAATTGAAATTATTGATTTTGAAGGGTTAAGGCTTTTTGCAGATACTTCTACCGAAACCAAATAACGAGCTAAATCGCGACATTGTCAGTTATCTGACAGAGAGGATTCACAGGCTGTTTTAAGATACATTCATACCTGATCGGTTTTATGCAAATGGTTAAAAAACCTAAATGCCTAATCCAGAATGTCTAGCCAAAAATAGCAAACAAGGAGTCAAACAAATGTTTCCAATTCAGTTAAACGCCGAATGGAGCGGATTGATGAAGCAATATAAAGCAGATCATCAAGATCCTCGTAATCAATTCTGTCATAGCATTGGTATTCCAATGATTCTGGCATCACTGCCTGTCGGTGCAACCATCATTGGTCTGCCTGTGGCAGTTCCGCTATTTACTGTTGGCTGGGGATTTCAGTTCGTCGGTCATATGTTTGAAGGCAAAAAGCCATCATTCACCGAAGATCGCCGCCAACTTGCGATTGGTGCATTGTGGTGGACACAAAAAGTAGGATTAAAACTCGTTAAAACCACTGAACAAAACACATAATCGACACGGATCAAAATCAAAGCATCAGGAAACTTTGACCGTTTCCTAATGCTGATTTGTTCATATCGACTTTTGCTTCTATTTTTGTTTTGCCACTCGCCAATCATACGGTGTTGCATCATTGGCTGGCGCAAGAGGCAAGCCTATTTGTCCTGATACACTCACTGAAGTTGTCATATGTGAGTCACTGAAATGAAATTGATCACTGTGACCTTGTACCAGCAGACCTAATACCTCACCCGGCATCAACTTGTCACGCACCGCATTCAATTCTAGATCAAGTCGACCATGAGCTCGCACGGGAGTCACTTGCTGACTTAAAACGCGATAACTCCCTGAATCAGGAGTCCATGCAGCCAAGCGCAAAAAGAAAACAGCCTTTTCACTATTCGCTTCAGGAGTAGTCAATTGCACATGAGGCACACCGACAATCCACGTCGGAACAGTCGCCGCATAGATTGGAATACGAGCTGGACGCAGCCAGCCATTACTCGGATGATCCCAATCCTCTGGAACACATGAGGGTAAAGTCCCTTCAGGCGCATTTACAGGAGCAGATTGTGGTTGGCAATTCGAAGTGAAGATATTTTTGGCACCTTCCAATGGCTTTGCCAACCATTCAAACTCACCCGTCAGACCACTATGAGAAGTCACTTTTTGCAAAGGAAACCACGTCAGTTGTGGAGGGTTGGCATCTATGTTCTGATCACCCGTCACACAATAATGAGGCACACGATCCAAAGCAGCCTGATCATCGCGCAACTTGCCATTGAGCCAGTCATTGATAATGTCCGCCACCTCATAAACTCGACCCTCACATCGGACACGATCCTGCGTATACCAGACTGGCAAACCCGGTGATAACTGCGCTGTCGGCTGTAAATGACCATGCTCTACTGCAATCAAACGCACATCACGACCCGCATGCTGGAAACAAACCCGCGCATCGAGCGCCTGATTCAATGGAAAAAGTACATCGCGCATACCCTGAATCAACAGCGCATCGGCATGTGGTTCTTCAGCACCCTGACAGTGTGCCGCCAGACTATTTTGGTAAAGTTCATTGAGAAATTGTGGGTTACTTGTGCCAAAAATTTCTTTAAAACTACCGATAGCCGCATGATGATCCATATGCACAGGGCCCATGGTATATCCCACAACACCCAAGAACATCAGCCAATCTGTCTTTGGCACGCCTTGAGGAAAAAGCGCTTCTTGCAGGTTGTACCATGTCGTCATCGGAACTAATGCCACAATCCGAGGATCTTGCGTGGTGACGCTCATTTGCACAGCGCCGCCGTAACTTTCACCAATCATGCCAATCATCGGATGGTCATTTTTCTGGCTTATGGATAAGTTTTTTAATGCCCAATCAATCACCGTAGAAACATCTTTCGGTTCTTTATCCGCGGCCATTAATGAAACTTGTCCCTGACTATCGCCCATTCCGCGCAGATCATAACTAATGACCCAATAGCCCTCATCCCAAGCACGCAACGATGCCTTGCCCGGAATTAACAACTTTCCATACGTCGAAAACGGCCGAGCCATGCGACCCATTTCATAACCGTGAGCATGGATCAGCAAAGGCGCTGCTTCACCTTTTTTTAGCGCAGGTTGATAGACCGTCATGCGGATACGAGTGCCGTCAGAAGCAATCGTTTCAGCATGATAATAGGTCTTCTGCAATGTCACGCCATCATGGCTGACTAACATCGGAGGCGTGGTATGGAAGGTGGTGCAGGCAGTCAGACTGATCAAAGCCATCAGTACAATGAACTTTGTTAAACATATGCGCATATAGGGATATCTGTGATTTCACAACGAACGATATTATTGCAACACCTTGCACGATGAACAAGCCACAAAAAACTCGATCAAAAAAGCTCGATCAACGTAGATTAAAATACATTGATCGAGCTGAAAAAAAGCTATAACAAAATTAAATCAATGACTCCGCTCGGCAGCTTTGTGTTTAAACAGGACAATACAAATCACAATCACTACAATTAAAGCAGCAGACGCTGAATAACGACTTAATTCCAAACCACCCTTACTGATCGGTTTATCCAGAAAATCTCCAACCACTGCGCCCAATGGACGAGTCAGGATAAAAGCCGCCCAGAAAAGCCCAGTACGAGAAATTTTGGTCCAATAATATAAACCAGCAATCCCTGCAAGCATCGACCCAAAAACGATCGCACCACCTGTATAGCCCAGCCCTGCCGTATCCGCCGTCCAATCTCCCAAAGCCGTACCAAGTGTCTGGGAAAACATGATCGTCACCCAATAAAAGGCCTCTGACTTAGGAGAGCTTACCGTATTAATCGACACAGAGCCTAGTGTGCGATGCCAAATCCACAGAGAAGCCATCAGCAATGTCACGAGAATGGTTGTTCCGCCTGCATAACCAATGCCCAATGAACGATCCACAAAATCCGCTAAAGTCGTACCTACTGTCGTCGTCGCAACAATCGTAATCCAATAAATGACTGGGTGAAATTTCTTTGCGGAAACCTGAGTAATCACAGCAATCATAAAAATGACCGCAAAAATGCCTGTACCCACTAGATAACCCAAATTCATGGACATGGATACTGCATCACCACCCGTTTCACCAAGCGTGGTTGCAAGAATTTTAATAATCCAGAAGATAAGCGTGACTTCTGGAACCTTGCTTAAGACCTGTTCAGTCTGATTATTCACAATATTGCTCTCCAATTTTATTTTGAACCCACGACCAACACTTCAAATTTATCGTTTACAACCGCTGGTAAATAAACTGTATTCGTCGCTGAATCCATTGCTAATGTCTTAGCGCCTTGAACTGTTTGCAATGTCTCAACTGGAACATAATGACTTGCATCCTGCTGATGAATTACAGAAAGCGTGCCGCCTGCCCCGCCATTCGATGAAAAAATATTACCGTGCTGTTCATCATAGGTCACTGCATCAGGATGTTCGCCAATCGGAACATTCGCAACAAAATGTCCAGATTTGGCATTGGTAATGACCATATTTTTATTTTGGCAGACGGAAAATAAGCGTTGATGTGTTGCATCAAAAGCTAGACCTGAAGGCTCAACGCAGTCTTTCAAAGACCATGTTGTGATCAACTTATCGGTCGCAGTATCAATAACACCAATCTTGGATTTATCTTCCAAGTTAAAGAAAACTTTTCCAGCGCCATTACTGACAGCAAACTCAGGGCGACCAGTTGCGGCAAACGTCGACAAGATGTTGAGCGTTGCAGCATCGATCACGGTAATATCGGCACTTTTGCCATTAAATACATAGACTTTTTTGGATACAGGCTCAAATAAAATCACATCAGGGCCAACGCCTGGAATTTTAATCTCTTGCTGAACTTTTAAACTATCCAGATCAAATACAGTGACCGTATTCGATTTACCATTACTGATAAAACCACGTTTCAAATCCTGTGCAAAGACAACACCATGTGCGCCATGTGCAGGAATTTCACTGACCACCTTCCCAGTCGTTAAATCCACGACAGAGACACTCTCGCCTCTCGTCACAAACAAACGGTTGCGAACAGAATCAATCGATACAAAATCCCATTT
>JASLGO010000041.1 GCA_030150135.1 Aquirhabdus sp. | reverse complement strand
CTATTCAGATGGCGCGTTGCGTGAAGGTGTGATGTACGATTTGCTCGGACGATTCCGTCATGAAGATGTTCGTGATCGCAGCGTACAGGCGATGATGGCGCGTTATTATGCTGATCCGCGTCAAGCTGAACGAGTGGCGCTCACAGCGCGCGAGTTGTTTGAACAAGTGGCGGATGCGTTGGCACTTGATGAAGAAGATGGCGATTTGTTGCGTCGAGCGGCGTATTTGCATGAAATTGGCCTAGCGATCAGTCATGGTAGCTATCATCGTCATGGGGCATATTTGCTAGAACATTCAGATGTACCTGGTTTCTCTAAAGTTGATCAATTGCGCTTATCGCTTTTGGTGGGATTACATCGTCGTAAACTCAAAGAAGAGTCGTTGGCACAGGTTAAACATGCAGGTGGTTCATCGCTTGTGACGTTGTGCTTGCTGTTGAGATTGGCTGTGTTATTTCATCATTCTCGCTATGATCAAGTGGTGCCAAGTTTTGTGCTATCCGTACAATCGTCAAATTCGTCAGCTAAAAAAGTATGGCAATTATCGGTTGATCAAAGCGGTGCGGAGTGGCCGATGTTACAAGCTGATCTACAAACAGAAATTGCACAATTTGAAAATTGGGGTGTGGAGCTCCGTGTCGTGCAATTAGTCGCGGCAGAAATTGAAGCATAACGCCATTGAATAGGGTTTATAAATCATCAATCCTGTGCAACTTAAGTCATCAAGAACGAGTGATGTAACAATGAATGCAGAAGTGAAGCGCGCTAAGAGTGCATGGCAAACCGTACAGATCGCACGTCATGCGAATCGTCCGCAGTTTTTGGATTATGTGGCGGGATTGTTTACCGAGTTTGATCCGCTGCATGGTGATCGTGCTTTTGGTGATGATCAGGCGTTGATTGGTGGCTTGGCTCGGTTCAATGGCCGTCCTGTGATGGTGGTTGGACAGCATCGTGGTCGTACAACTTCTGAACGTCTGAAACATAACTTTGGGATGACAAGTCCTGAAGGCTATCGTAAGGCGATGCGCTTGTTCGAGATGGCAGAACGGTTTGGTCTGCCTGTGCTAAATTTTGTTGATACGATGGGTGCATATCCAGGTGTCGGCGCGGAGGAACGTGGGCAGGCTGAGGCGATTGCACGTTGTTTGGCTGTGCTATCAACGTTAAAAGTGCCTGTGATTGCAACGGTAATCGGTGAAGGCGGTTCAGGCGGTGCGCTGGCGATTGGTCTCGCTGATAAGGTATTTATGCTTGAAAATAGTATGTATTCCGTGATTTCTCCTGAAGGCTGCGCTTCGATTTTATGGAAAACCAATGAACAGGCGGAGCGTGCGAGTGAGGCGTTAGGTCTGACGGCAGATAAATTATTTAAACTCGGTTTGATTGATCGAGTGATTGCCGAAGGTGAGGGTGCACATGTGACGCCTGAACTGACGTTGAAGGCATTACATGTGGCGCTTACCGCAGAACTGGATGTACTGAGTGCGTTACCGATGGACAAATTGATTGAGGCACGTTATCAGCGCTTGATGAAGTTTGGTAGTCATACGCCTGCTTTGCCAGTCGCGGAATGAGTTTTGAATATGTCTAAAGATGTCGCGTGTGCGAACATCAAATCCACTTTTGAACAACAGATTCAGGAAACGCTGAAACGGTTTGCGCCGAATCAGCGTTTTTTGTTGGGCTGTAGTGGCGGACTGGATTCCGTTGCGTTGTTGTTTGCCTTGCACCGCATTTTTATTGAGGAGGGTCGTCATTCTCATTTGCGTGTGATTCATATTGATCACGATTTACAAGCGCCTTCTGCGGCTTGGGCAAAGCAAGTTGTGGCGCAATGTGAGGCATTAAACGTTGCGGTTGTTGCAAAAAAAGTTCATGTCGCTTCAGGAAACTTAGAAAATGAAGCGCGTAACGCGCGTTATGCCGCTTTTCGGGAAGTGATTGAGCCCGATGAGGTGCTAGTTTTGGCGCATCATCAACAAGATCAAGCTGAAACGGTGTTGATGCGATTGCTGAATGGTAGTGGTGTAAGTGGGTTAGCCGCTATGCGCGTGGTGCAGACGCAAGATGAACTCACAATTTTTAGACCATTGCTGAATATCCCACGCGATGTGATTCATCAGTTTGCAGTAAGCCATGATTTACAATGGGTCGACGATCCTGCCAATGAAGATTTGAGCTTTGATCGTGTGGTGATGAGGCAAAAGGTTTGGCCTGTGTTAGCTGAGCATTGGCAAGGCTTTGAAGCGGCAATGGTTCGCACTGCAAGTCTAATGGCTGATGCAGAGTCGGTTTTAGTGGCGCAAGGTGAGATAGATTTAGCGGCTGTTTTATCCGCTGATGGGTCATTAAATATCGAGAAAGTTCAGGCATTACCCGAAGCGCGTGTGCGCTGGTTACTTGCGCGGTGGATGCAGGGTGAACTTCAATATGCACCGCCACTGAGTCGTGTCGATGCGGTTCGTCAGATGATGTCTGTGCGTATTGATGCCACGCCGCAAGTGATTTGGCAGACTCATCATGGTGAAGTGTATTGCAATTTACAATTTCGTCGCTATCAAGGTCAGTTATATCGGTTACCTCTCGATTTGCCAAATGCAACCACACAAACCTGCCAATTCAGTATGATGCACACACTGACGCTGGCAACGGGGTGTTGGCGCGTTGAGTTGATTGAACAGGGTTTGCCTTTATCTTTGTTAGGCGAATCTTTGCGTTTGCGACCAAGGCGAGAAGGCGAGTTATTGCATTTAAGTGGTCGTGTGGGACATTGGCCACTGAAAAAAATATTACAGTCCTTGCAGTTACCGCCATGGCAGCGTGAACAAGTACAAATCTTGGAAACGTTAAATGGGCAACCTCTTGCATTGCTGAGTGCTGCTGGATTTTGGCTGACTGCTGAAGCCGTAGAAAGTAATCTGAAGTCTTCAGGATGGGGCTTGGTTCGAGCATGATTGCATTGCAAAAAAAGTATTGGCGTTTGATGTAAATCTTAAATTAAGTTGTTGGGCATAGGTTCTAAACGAATGAAAATGTTGAAGATGAATATGTCGAATATGAGAAGTATGCTCAATCCGACATCTATTCGCCAAGCTGTGCATGGTTTGATGATTAGCCCCGTAACGCAGGCGGATTGGTATAAGCCGTTAGCGTCTGTTAAAGGGAGCTCCACGCCTGTCGAGTTGCCTTTGCATCCAGATTTTCCTGTTCCTGAGTCGGTTTTGACCGAAATTGGAGATTATTTATGGTCGCAGCAGACACGGGCATTTTTGGTGATGCACAAAGGTCGTTTGGTGCATGCGCAATATCGCGATTTTAAGAAAACCGATACTTTTAACTCGATGTCACTGGTCAAGACCGTTGTGGCACTTGCGATTGGCATTGCCATTGAGCAAGGATTAATTGGTAGCGTCCACGACGTGGCAGCAAAATATTTGTCAGAATTTCAGGTAGATGAGCGTCGGTATATTACCATTGAGCAATTACTCACGATGCAATCTGGGTTGACGAGCGATACGTCGATAAGTTTGGGTGGTATTCCCAGTATTGTTCCGCTGTATTTTGGGATTGATGTTGAACGCCAAGTTTTTACCTTGCCAGCAGTTGCACCAGCGGGAACGTATTTTGAATACAATAATTATAACAGCCACTTACTTGGCGTTATTCTGGAGCGTGTGTCTGGCATGCCGCTAGCGGATTTCTTTTCCAAGTATATCTTTCAGCCTCTCGATTGCCATGATGCAGCGTTATGGTTGGATCGCGAAGGCGGTAAAGCGCGTGCATTTGCTGCGTTGTTTGCGCGACCTGAGGATTGGTTAAAAATCGCGAATTTATTTTTAACTGAAGGTCGTTATGAGACTGCCAACGGCGAAGTGCGACAAATTGTATCTAGTGCATGGTTAAAACAAATGACCACCCCAAGTAATACACAAGAACGTGGATTAGATGTGGGTGCGGCTGATTATGGTTTTTACGGTTATCAGGTTTGGCTGAAAGCCAAAAATAAAGGGGTAGTTCGAGGAATTCCTTGGTTTGAGTCGTTACCCGCAAAGCAAGCCCATGAGGATGAAACTGCTTTTTATTTCGAAGGTCTAAAAGGTCAGTATGTCTTTGTTAGTCCTCAATATGATTTGGTGGTCATGCGGATGGGCGAAGCGATAGATCGTAAAACATGGGATGCGAGTTATGCCATTAATGCATTGACTCGTGCACTGGCTACGGTCGCTGCGTAAGATTTGTCACGAAGTTGTGACAATATTGTGATATAGCATTGAAATTTTAAAATATTGACTGGATTTTATGATATGAGCGTACAACACCCTAAGAATTCCAAAAAAGCATCTCAGATTGTTGCCTTTATTGGCGGTGGAAATATGGCGCAAGCACTGATTGGTGGATTACTTGCGGAAGGTTTGCCTGCCACGATGATTCGCGTTGCTGAGCCAGTGATTGAGTTGCGTGATGCGCTGGCGCTGCGCGGTGTGGGTGTGTTTGCGACGGCGACTGAAGCGGTTGCTGGTGCTGATGTGGTGGTGCTGGCGGTCAAACCACAGATTATCCAAACTGTTTTACAGGAGCTCGCTGCACATGTAGCAGATAAACTTGTAATTTCAATTGCAGCGGGTGTATCTGTCGCGACAGTATCGAGTGGTTTGGCTGGTCATACTCGTATTGTCCGTGCAATGCCGAATACGCCTGCATTGGTTCAAACAGGCGCAACAGGGCTTTATGCGCAAGCCACGTTGAGCCAAAAAGATCGCGATAGTGCAACAGATATTTTAAGCGCAGCAGGTTTGGTCCTTTGGGTGGATGACGAAGCATTGATGCATGCGGTGACTGCCGTTTCAGGTTCGGGCCCTGCGTACTTCTTTTATTTGATGGAATCGATGATTGCTGCGGGTATCGCACAAGGTCTGGATGAAAAAACCGCGAAAGCATTGACCCTTCAAACGGCGCTGGGTGCGGCGCAAATGGCAATTATCAGTGGCGATAATCCGACAAAATTACGCAAGAATGTTACGTCACCAAATGGTACAACAGCCGCTGCGATTGAGCATTTAGAGGCTCAACAAGTGAGTCAGCATATTATTGATGCGTTATCAGCGGCGGGTCAGCG
The DNA here is from genome assembly GCA_030150135.1 of Aquirhabdus sp. Lineage (GTDB taxonomy): Bacteria > Pseudomonadota > Gammaproteobacteria > Pseudomonadales > Moraxellaceae > Aquirhabdus. Next base: position 3,519 of record JASLGO010000041.1, on the reverse strand, counting down.
TAGTCTTGCGTTGTCAGCAGGCTAATCAACGCATTGGCGGACAGATTCTAGCTAGAGAAATTTTTTAATGTGGCCTTTCATTGCTTGATTGAAAGCATGAATATGAGGAAACGGTGGTATGGATTCATTGCTTTTGCAGATATTTAATATTGTCACTGGAGTGGCAATGTTATTGTTATTTCTACGATTTATGATGCAGTTGACACAGGTTGATCCTTACAACCCAATCGTCATGTCAACCGTGCAGGCTACCCATGTCGTTGATATTTTTAATCGCATTCTGCCGACGGTGGGTCACGGTCGAGTTAATCTTGCTGCACTGGGCTTGATGGTTTTAGTACGACTGGTTGATTTAGCGGGCAATAATTTATTGAATGGCGTGGTGGATTTTGGGCCAGATGTGCTGCTTTTACAGCTTATTTTTGGTTTGCTCGATGATTTTTTGTTGATGTGTAAGGTTTTGATTTACGTATCGATCATTGCAAGCCTTGTGCTGATGTTTACCCAGAATCATACGCCGATTATTGTATTGGCGATGCAAATGACAGAGCCTTTGTACGCACCTTTTAGACGGTTTATGCCTGATCTTGGACCGTTGGATTTATCACCTATCGTGGCTTTGCTGGCGATTTATATCTCGCGGGCGATGTTGTCGCAAGCGCATGGGATTTTGTTGCAGGGATTAATATAATTTTGTCTTTGCCTGATCAGCTCATCTTGTGGATTAAGGTTCAACCTGCTGCAAAAAAGACAGAAATCATAGGCGTAGAAACAGTTGAGCATCCTGCATCGGGTAAGCTTGTGCAGATGCTCAAGATACGTCTTGCGGCTCCGCCTGTAGATGGCAAGGCAAATCAAGCGTTATGTGCATTTCTAGCCAAGTCATGTGATGTTCCTCTACGTCATGTGACGTTATTGAGTGGCGAAACATCCAAGATTAAGCGGATTCAGATTGAGAAGCCGAAAGTGATTCCAGAGTTAGCGGTAGGTTTATAAAAACCAGCTCTTAACGGCTGGTTTGTCTTGCATATTATTAATATTCAAAAATTTAAGAGCGACATGTTACGACGCGAGTTGCGCACGTACCGTTTTTGCCAACTTCACCATTTCGGTCAATGCCGCTTTGGTTTCGACCCAATTGCGTGTCTTCAAACCACAGTCGGGATTGATCCATAACCGTTCTGCTGGAATCGTTGCTAGTGCGCCATCAATTACCACTTTCATGTTGACCTCTGAAGGCGTACGTGGGCTGTGAATGTCATAGACACCAGGACCAATCGCGTTTGGATAGCCTTGCTCATGGAAGATTTCGAGCAGTTGCAGACCCGAACGACTGGTTTCAATCGTAATGACGTCTGCATCCATTGCTTTGATTTGTGGCAAGCAATCTTTAAAGTCGGAATAGCACATATGGGTGTGAATTTGCGTATCGACATGGGCTGAACTTGCACAATGTTTGAACGAGTTGACTGCCCAATCCCAGTATTCCGCTTGATCTGCTTTACGAAGCGGTAAGCCTTCACGGAACGCGGCTTCGTCAATTTGAATAATCGGAATGCCAGCATTCTGCAAATCACTGACCTCTTGGCGAATCACCTCAGCCAATTGCAATGAGACCTCGCGGCGACTGCGGTGACTTGGTGGGAATGACCAATTCAAGATCGTCACAGGCCCAGTCAGCATGCCTTTTACGATTTTGTCAGTGAGGCTGTTTGCATATTCAATCCATTTGACCGTCATCGGTTTTGGACGGCTAATATCTCCAACGATGATCGGCGGTCGTACGCAACGACTACCATAGCTTTGTACCCAGCCTAGTTTTGATAACCAGAATCCATCAAGTAGACCTGCAAAATATTCCACCATATCGGTACGTTCAGCTTCACCATGAACAAATACGTCAATCCCCAGTTCTTCTTGCACATCAATGGCGTGTTTGATTTCTGCTTGCATGGCTTTTTCATAATCGTGATTCGATAAGTCGCCTTTGTTCCATGCAGCTCGTGCGGCGCGAATTTCAGCAGTTTGCGGGAATGAACCGATTGTTGTAGTTGGAACGAGAGGTAGATTTAACTTTGCTTGTTGTGCCTGATAACGAATGGTAAATGGCTCTGCGCGATGTTGTGCAACCAAGGTAAATTCAGATAATGATCCTGAATTGAGCTTGTCATTTTCAGTGATTTCTCCGCGTGATAAAGCAACCAGTTCATCCAGTTTTTGTCGCGCAAAAGCCAATTTACCATCAATCGTAGCAGGCACTTGTTCTTGTGATAAATCGACAGGAACATGAAGTAATGAGCAACTGGTGGATAACCACAAACGACCGCCCTGATTTCTTCCAAGCGCAGCTGTTGCCGTTTCAACGATGCGATTCAATGTCACTAAGTCGCTAGCCCAAACACTGCGACCATTAATGAGACCTAATGACAGGATTTTGTGTGCAGGTAAATGATCAATCACTTGCTTCCAGAAATATTCCCCAGCTTTCTCTCGGCTAATATCAATATGCAATCCTGCAACTGGCAAATGGCAAGCAAGATTTAAATTGTCGCCCAATGTGCCAAAGTAAGTGGTGATGAGTAGTTTTAGTGTATCGCGACGCTGCAAGCGGTTGTAGACGCTTTCAAACGCATTTTTCCAGACCTGAGGCAAATCAAGCACTAAAATAGGTTCATCAATTTGTACCCACTCAACACCTGCATTGGCGAGTTGATCAAATAATTGCACATACGCAGGAAGGAGCGCGTCGACAAGGTTTAATGTGCCTTGATCAGCTTTGTTTTCGCTGCTATGGAGACAGCTTTCATCATGTTGATGGTTATGATCACATGCTTTGGATGCTTGGTTGTGATCTACAATACGAGACAGATACAGGAAGCTGACCAAGCCTGGTACAACCACCTTTAGTGGTTTGTTAAATGCTTTAGCACGTTCTACTTGTGCTAACAGATCGGAAAAGTCTGCGGTAAATTTTTGATCTTGGGTTAGCTCAGGTACTAAATAATGATAGTTGGTATCAAACCACTTGGTCATTTCTAATGCCGCAACATCTGGACAGTTCGACGCTTGAGGTGCGCGACCACGTGCCAGATAAAATTCACGGTCGAGTAAATTCAAATCTTGTGCGGCAGCAAAACGTTTGGGCAAAACACCTAGACGGGTTGCGTGGGTTAAAATACTATCGTAATAGACGAAATCGCCGACGGTGAGTAGTGATACTCCCGCATCGACTTGAGCTTGCCAATTGCTTGCTTCGACGGCTTGGGCTTTCTCAATCAATTCAGCTTGTGTGGATTTGCCTTGCCAATACGCTTCGGAGGCAAATTTTAGTTCGCGTTTTGCGCCAATACGTGGATAACCCAGAATATGGGTTAGGGATTGATATGGGGTTGTCATGGTTGGCCACAGCCTCTTTAGAATTTCGTTGAGGCAGTGTGACTTTATTTTAATAATGAATCAAACTCATCTTTTTCATGGTAAGATGAATTTTTCTAACTATAAAATCTTGCTTGGGGATGC
>JASLGO010000169.1 GCA_030150135.1 Aquirhabdus sp. | reverse complement strand
TTTTGCTTCATTTCCTGCTTCATTTCAAATCATCCAAAGAAAAACCATTCGGAATTAGCGCAGGAATATAGGCCTTGCCATGAAAATTGCGCAATCGACCTTCCGACACCACAACCACAGAATCTTGATCGACAACTTGTGCTTGGCGTCCAGATGAGCCGCTCTCCACAGCGAGATAAGTTTTAAAATAATTACCGAGCAATTGATGTAAATCAGGCTTAAATAAACCACGCCAAGTTAGCGCAAAAACAACGCCATTGGTTGATACATATTCAGTGATCAAGTTCCCCGCATCATCGTGCATTTGCTGGGTTGAATAACTTGTCGCTGCAGAGCTTGATGTCGTTGTTGCAAAATGTCGCGACACCGTTACTGGAGTCGAATCATTCTTGAATGAATCTACAGTGCCACCAAGCCCTGCCAGCACATAAGTCGGCAGCCCAACAAGCACAGCCAAAAGTAAAAAGATTTTTTTATTCATGATCATCACATAGAGTTGGAAATATTAAAGTGTGAAGACTCAATCCTAGAAAAATTTCTCTGATATGAATATCTCACAGCGTTTCAACCATCTTATAACCCATTATGCAACAGTTCTATTATCATCGCACATATGTATTATTATCGAATCTATTCAATAATATACACTACGCCAGATCTCACATTCCATCAATTAAAAATCTGTAAGGTCATCAGTTTTGGCATACAAAAAACATCAAAACGCTTAAAATTCAGCTAGAATACACTCCTTAAATTCCAGCCTCGCCATGACACACATCGTGACGCACATCGCCATAAGGGCTTTTACATGACATCAAATTCCATCAAACTGAATACAGTAGAAGAACTCATTGCTGACATTCGCGCAGGTCGCATGGTCATCTTGATGGATGATGAAGACCGCGAAAACGAAGGTGATTTAGTGATGGCGGCAACCCATGTCCGCCCTGAAGATATTAACTTCATGATCACGCATGCGCGCGGACTGGTCTGTTTGACCCTATCACGCGAGCGTTGTGCGCAATTGAACTTACCGCTGATGGTTGAGCGCAATGGCGCTTCACACGGGACAAATTTCACGCTATCCATCGAAGCCGCTCAAGGCGTGACAACTGGAATCTCAGCCGCAGAACGCGCCCGCACAGTACAGGCAGCCGTTGCACCAATGGCCAAACCCGCCGACATCGTCCAACCTGGGCATATTTTCCCGCTCATGGCTCAGCCTGGTGGCGTATTGCACCGCGCAGGACATACCGAAGCAGGTTGCGACTTATCTCGTTTAGCGGGCTTAGAACCTGCGTCCGTGATTTGTGAAATCATCAATGAAAACGGCGAAATGGCACGTCGTCCAGATCTTGAAATTTTTGCTGCAAAACATGGCATTAAAATTGGTACGATTGCTGATCTGATTCAATATCGCATGCTGAATGAACAAACGGTTGAACGCGTCAGCACGCAACCGTTTAGCACAACACACGGCGAATTTACGCTGCATCGTTATAAAGAACATGGCAGCTCGGATACACACATCGCTTTGGTTAAAGGTAATCCTAAACAAGGTGTGACGACCGTTCGCGTTCACGGCTTAAATCCTCTACGAGACTTACTACAAGCCCATTGCAAAGGCAAGCCTGCATGGTCAGTCGATGCTGCACTCAAAGCGATTGCTGAAAGCGAGCGTGGCGCACTGGTTTGGATTAGTCAGGGCGAAACGGTAGATTTCGGTGCTGCATTAGACACGCTCGATCAACCAACACCAGCCGTGTCATCCGCACATTACCGCTCAATTGGTGTTGGCGCACAAATTCTGCGCGACCTCGGCATTAAACAAATGCGCTTACTCAGCTCGCCTATTCGATTTAACGGTTTATCTGGCTTTGGCTTAGAAATTGTTGATTACGTTCTACCAAATGGTACAACGAGCAAAGCGTAAACAGTTAAACTTAACACCATCTTTTAAATATTGTTCAATTGATCAAAGGAAACACACCATGACCATTCAAGTCATTGAAGGCCAACTGCACCAAGGCAATGAAGGCAAATACGCGGTTCTCGTTGGACGTTTTAATAGCTTTGTGGTCGAAGCGTTGCTCGAAGGCGCATTAGACACGCTCAAACGTCACGGCGTTGATGAAAAAAATGTGACCATCATCCGTGCACCAGGTGCATGGGAATTACCTTTGGTTGCGAAGAAACTCGCAGCAAGCGGCAAATACGATGCAATCATCGCACTTGGCGCAGTGATTCGTGGCGGCACACCACACTTTGACTTTGTGGCTGGTGAAAGCGCGAAAGGCTTGGGCGTGATTGGTTTAGAATACAATCTGCCTGTTATTTTCGGCGTATTAACGACCGACAGCATCGAACAATCGATTGAACGTGCGGGGACAAAAGCAGGCAACAAAGGCGCTGACGCTGCGTTGACTGCGATTGAAATGGTTAATTTGCTCAAGGCGATTTGAAGCCATGACCCAGCAACCTAACGGTTTAAAGAACCCAACAACATACGCTGCAAAGCGCAAAGCACGTCGCTTTGCCATGCAGGGTTTGTATGAATGGTTATTGACCAATAATCCTGCCCATGAGATCGAAGCTCGTACTCGCGCTGAAAATCACATGAACAAGACGGATATTGTCTATTACCATGAATTACTGACCCAGACGATTGCTCACAATGAATCGTTGGATGAAATTCTCGATCCTGCAATTGATCGCGAACTTGAGGCATTGAATGTCGTCGAACGCGCAATTTTGTTGCTCGGCATCTATGAAATGCGTGAGCGTCTCGAAATTCCGTATGCGATTGTCATTGATGAAGGTGTCGAGCTTGCCAAGCACTTCGGTGCAACTGACAGTCATAAATACGTCAATGGCGTACTCGACAAGATCGCTCGCCAGCTACGCCCTGAGGAATTTGCCGCAGGTCGCGCTGCACGTAAAGCAGCTCAACAGTCTGATGCGACAGATGAGCACTCTACTGACGCAGATCAGAATTAATCATTCGTCATGGATGAATTTTCGCTGATTCAACGCTACTTTCAACGAAAAGGTCAACAAAATTCATCACATGACGGCGTGCGTCTTGGCATTGGCGATGACGCCGCCTTATTAATGCCGCCCCCACATCACGAGTTGGTCATCAGTACCGATACACTGATCGTAGGTCGTCATTTTCCCATTGACACAGATCCCTTTGACATCGGCTGGAAAGCGGTTGCGGTCAATCTATCCGATCTTGCTGCAATGGGCGCGACTGCACATAGTATTTTACTCGCCCTGACTCTCCCCAAAGCTGATCCTGATTTCTTGGCAAGCCTTGCCGAAGGCGTCTTTGCACTCTGTGATGCATCAAATGTCGCGTTAATTGGTGGCGACACCACACGCGGAGAAACACTGAGTCTCACGGTAACCGCACTCGGTTGGGTACCAGAAGGTCAAGCAATCAAGCGGAGTGGCGCACAAATCGGCGACCTCATAGTCGTCTCCAACACGCTGGGCGATGCCGCCTATGCACTACAAAACCTTCATTTAAATCAAAATCTAAAATCAAGTTTAGATCGTCCAACACCACGTTTATCGCTCGGACAAGCTTTGCGTGGCTATGCGTCTGCAATGCTCGATATTTCAGATGGTCTCGCACAGGATCTCGGGCATATTCTGACTGCTAGCAACGTTTCAGGGCGAATTGATGTCGAAAAATTACCATTCTCACCAACCTTAACTGCATTGAATATTGAACAACGAGCAGCATTTGCACTCTGCGGCGGTGACGATTACGAATTATGCTTCACCATTTCTCCACAGAAATTTGCTAATCTTGAACAACATTGGCTGCAATTTCAGCATTCACAAGAGTTATCTCTGACTGTGATTGGTGAAATCGTACAGCACGCGCCAAACACCGAACGCTTGACAGTGTTGCACCACAATCAACCTTTTCATGTAGAACTCAACGGATTTAAGCACTTTGACTGACCTCGCCTCTGACTCGCCAACTTCTAAAAAGAACATCAGTACAGGCAATGCCGAGATTCCATTTAAAGCTATGAATCCACTCGATCAGTTATGCTGGTTTTTGGGCGTTGGTCTAGGTTCAGGTTTATCACCCAAAGCACCAGGGACTGCTGGATCATTTGCCGTGTTGTTCTTTGCCCCGATTTGGATTTACTTAGGTCTACAGCCTTCTCTTTGGATCATCGGAATTGCCGCGATTATTGGGATTCCGATTTGCGGTAGAACCGCACAACTCATGGGTGTTCATGACGATGGGCGTATCGTCTGGGATGAGTTCGTGGGGCAATCAATGGTGCTGATGCCGATGCTGGCTTTAGGTCATCTGAATACATTGAATAGTATGACTTTAGTCAACCTCTTGATCGCTTTTGCGCTATTCCGATTGTTTGATATCTGGAAACCGTGGCCGATTCGTTATTTTGATCGCAGTGTGCATGGCGGTTTTGGTATCATGTTCGACGACATTTTAGCTGGACTCATTGCTGCACTCGCAATGTGGGGTTATTTGCTCTTGATTTAGCCAGATCAATGCTCAATGAATAACACAACCGAATTGATCAGCAAAACGCTGATTTAAAAATGATTGAAAAAACACTGGAGAAAACCATATGACGCTCAGTGTCATTATTTTAGCGGCAGGCAAAGGGACACGGATGAACTCGCGCCTACCGAAAGTATTGCAGCCGCTTGCTGGCAAACCCTTGCTGGGACATGTGTTGGCTCAAACTGCTCGAATTGATGCCGATCGCGTCATTACCGTCTATGGTCATGGCGGTGATCTGGTTAAAGCAGCGTTCACTTGTCCCTCACATGCAGGGCAAGCCATTGATTGGGTTGAACAAGCTGAACAAAAAGGCACAGGACATGCAGTGCAGGTCACGCTACCTGTTTTGCCTGAAACTGGGAAAAGTTTAATTCTCTACGGTGATGTGCCACTCGTTCGTGCAGATACATTACGCCGTCTTTTGGATGCTGCGAATGGTGGTCTAGCCATGATTACCTTGGATCTTGAAAATCCTACGGGTTATGGTCGAATTGTTCGCAATAGCAAAAATCAAATTACTCGCGTCGTCGAACAAAAAGACGCGACTGAAAAAGAACGTACAATTACCGAAGTCAACACAGGGATTTATGCGGTCGATAATGCTCTATTGCATCGTTGGTTGCCAAACCTGTCGAATGACAATGCACAGGGCGAATACTATTTAACGGATATCGTTGAAATGGCCGCCAAAGACAAAATTGACATCGGAAGTATCCAGCCAACTTATGCTTTTGAAGTTGAAGGGGTCAATGATCGTCTGCAACTGTCTGCATTGGAACGTCAATGGCAGCGCCATCAAGCCACTGATTTAATGAAAGCAGGAGTCACCTTGCTTGATCCTGCACGTTTCGATTTGCGTGGACACTTATCCGTTGGACAAGATGTTCAAATCGATGTGAATGTTATCATCGAAGGTGATTGCTACTTGGGTGATGGCGTCACCGTTGGTGCAGGTTGCCATTTAAAAAATGCTAAAATCAGCAGTGGCACAAAAATTCTACCGTACAGCATCATTGATGATGTCACCATTGGTTCAAATGCATTCATTGGCCCATTTGCACGTCTGCGCCCTGGCACAGTGCTTGCGGATGACGTACATATCGGTAACTTTGTCGAAGTCAAAAACAGCCGCGTTGGTGATGGTAGTAAAGCTAATCATTTGTCCTATATTGGTGATGCGCTCATTGGCTCAAGCAGTAACATTGGCGCAGGAACAATTACTTGTAATTATGATGGTGCAAATAAACACCAAACTGTGATTGGCTCACAAGCCTTTATTGGTTCTAATAGCTCGCTGGTTGCGCCTGTCAACATTGGTGATAACGCAACAGTTGGTGCGGGTTCAGTGGTGACCACGGATGTTCCTGCGGGTTCTCTCGCTGTTGCGCGCGGTCAGCAACGCAATATCGCGAACTACAAACGCCCTGTCAAAAAGTCATAAGACTTATGACATCAAGATGACATAGAATAATGGGCAACTTAATGCCCATATTCAAGTAAACCAAAAACAGATCAACCCAGAGCCAGAACACGCTTCTGGAATTAGTTAGGAATGAGAACGATATGTGTGGAATTGTCGGTGGTATCGCGGAGCGCAATGTCGCACCTATTTTGATCGAAGGACTCAAACGTCTGGAATATCGTGGCTACGATTCGGCAGGACTAGCACTGATTGAACAAGGCGAGATCATTCGCGAACGCCAAGTCGGTAAAGTTGCCATCCTTGAAGCCGCTGTTCAAGCACAACATCTGCACGGTACTCTCGGCATTGCTCACACTCGCTGGGCGACACATGGCGCGCCTTCAGTAGCCAATGCACATCCACACACATCAGGCACAATTGCGGTGGTTCACAACGGGATTATCGAAAATTACCAATTGCTGAAAACTGAATTGCAAAACGAAGGTTACGTGTTCACTTCACAAACTGATACCGAAGTCGTCGCGCATCTCGTTCATCGTGCGATGAAAAGCCATGCAACCTTACTATCTGCTGTTCAATCGGTCATTCCGCTGCTGCATGGTGCATATGCGCTCGGTGTGGTGAATAGCGAAAATGCTGACGAACTGATTGCTGTTCGTGCGGGCTCCCCACTCGTCATTGGTTTGGGTATCGGTGAGAACTTTATTTCCTCCGACCAAATGGCACTCTTACCAGTGACCAACCGCTTCATTTATTTAGAAGAAAAAGACGTTGTCCGTCTGACTCGCGAATCCATTGAGATTTATCAAAACGGTCAACATGTCAGCCGCCTATCACATGAAATCGATGCTAGCGATATCTCAAGTGAAAAAGGCGGTTACAAGCATTACATGCTCAAAGAAATTTATGAGCAAACTGACGCCCTGACACGCACCTTGTCTGTCGGGATAACCGACAACGCACTGCATGATGATTTCTTGGGTGAAAAAGCTAAGAAACTCGCAGGAATCAAACAAGTTCAAATCATTGCCTGCGGTACCAGTTACCATTCAGGCATGATCGCGCGCTATTGGTTTGAAAAACTGCTGAAAATGCCATGCCAAGTCGAAATCGCCAGCGAATTCCGCTACCGCGAACCTGTAGTGTTGCCAAACACTTTGGTCGTTTGTATCTCTCAATCAGGTGAAACTGCCGATACCTTAGCTGCGTTACGTGATATTAAAGCCAACGGCGCTAATGATAATCTGGTCACTCTGGCACTCTGTAACGTCAAGACATCATCACTGATTCGTGAAACTGACTTGCATTTACTGACTCAAGCAGGCCCAGAAATCGGTGTGGCATCCACAAAAGCGTTTACCACGCAGTTGGCAGCACTGATGCTGTTAGTCCTCAAAGTCGGTCATGAGCAACGCAGTTTAGCGCCTGAAAAATCTGCGGAAATCATTTCTCAACTCTGGCATGTGCCTATCGCGGTCAGCGAAGCTTTGGCGCTTGATAGCCAAATCGAAAAAATGTCCCACGCCTTTATCGAAAAACGTCATGCTTTGTTCTTGGGTCGCGGTATCGAATACCCAATCGCACTGGAAGGCGCGTTGAAATTGAAAGAAATTTCATACATCCACGCTGAAGGTTATGCCGCTGGTGAGCTGAAGCATGGTCCACTCGCTCTCGTGGATAAAGACATGCCGATCGTGGTGCTAGCAGCGCAAGATGACTTGCTCGATAAACTCAAATCAAACATGCAAGAAGTCCGCGCACGTGGCGGTGAACTGTTTGTATTTGCAGATGTCGATAGCGGTATCAAATCTGAAGACCGCGTCCATGTACTGCCAATTCCGAAGATCGCTGGTTTGGTCGCTCCGATTGTGTACAGTATTCCTGTGCAATTGCTGTCGTATCACGTTGCGGTATTGCGTGGTACGGATGTCGATCAGCCACGTAATTTGGCGAAGTCAGTCACTGTGGAATAATTAAGCCCTACCTGTAAGACCAAGAACCCAGCAATCCAAACTCAAAGGATGCTGGGTTTTTCTATGGCTAAAAACAAGCGATCTGACAAAAGACTAATGTCATAAAATGACTACCTAGAGTCTTAAAATGACAAGTAAATTTAATAAAAATCAATAACTATTAACCTGTCGATTTATTCATTTTATATCTCGCGCGACAATTTCGACAAAGCATTCAAGATACTGTATCCAAAGAATTAATATCCATTGCCCAAATCAGGAGCTCAACGATATGCAAAACCAGATTTATGATTTTGATTATCTCATTATTGGTTCTGGATTTGGCGGAAGTGTTTCAGCACACCGACTTTCAGAAAAAGGGTATTCCGTTGCGATCATGGAAATGGGTAAGCGCTGGGAGGCCAAAGATTTTCCTAAAACCAACTGGAACACACCACGATGGATTTGGCGTCCAGCGATCAAGTTCTTTGGGTTCTTTAATTTGCGTATTTTTCGTCATGTCACGATTATTTGTGGCAATGCCGTGGGCGGAGGCTCTATTACCTATGCCAACACCTTACTGATTCCGCCTGACAGTGTATGGAGTGAAGGTTCTTGGGGAAAAATCCCCCATTTAAAAGACGACATGCCTCAACACTTTCAGGAAGCCGAAAGAATGCTCGGCGTGACCGAAAACAAAATCTTCGGCGCTGCTGACCATATGCTCAAAAAAATGGGCGAAGCGGTTGGGGTTGGGCATACCTTCAAACCGACACGCGTTGCTACCTTTTTTCCACCGCAGGGTGAAGAAGGTGGCAAGACCTATCCCGATCCGTATTTCAATGGACAAGGCCCTGATAGAGCAACCTGTACCGCGTGTGGTGGGTGTATGACAGGGTGTAAACATAATGCCAAAAACACCTTAGACAAGAACTATCTATATTTTGCGGAGAAACAAGGTGCTCAGGTTTTTTCTGAAACTAAAGTCATCGATATTCAGCCGCTCAATGATCAACCCGATGGCTGTGACGGTTATGTGGTCACAACCATTGACTCAACCTCATGGGGACAAAAAAACAAGCGCGTATGGACGGTAAAAAATGTCATTCTTTCAGCGTCTTCACTCGGAACACAAGAGCTTCTCTTGCGCTTAAAAGATCGTAATAACCTGCCGAATATCTCTGATCAACTCGGAACACAGGTTCGCACCAATGCTGAATCGATTTTAGGAGTACGTTTCTTTGATAAAAATGTCGATATGAGCCAAGGTGTCGCAATCGGTTCCAGCATCTATCTGAATCACAATACACATATCGAAGCGACACGTTATCAGCGTGGTTCAGATGGCATGGGGTTACTGACCACATATATGAGCGGTGGAAAGCCCGGTTTATCCAGAATCTTGTTCTGGCTCTGGGCATTCATTCGTCATCCGCTCATTTTTATAAAAATGAACAGCCCTTTTGGTTTTGCGCGTCAAACGTTGATTTTTTTGGTCATGCAAACGGTGGATGCTTCCATTCAGATGAAATTGAAAAAACATTGGTGGTGGCCTTTTGGCAAAGTCTTATCTTCAGAAGGACAGCCTTTACCCGTTTACATTCCTCAAGCCAACGCATTTACGGAAAAAGTCGCAAAAATGTTTCATGGGTATCCCATGACGACCAAAACTGAAATTCTGTTTAATGTGCCGTTTACTGCGCACTGTATGGGTGGATGTGCGATGGCTGCCTCAGCAGCAGAAGGCGTGATCGACTCACAAAACAGAGTGTTTAATTATAAAAATCTGTATGTGATTGATGGTTCAATGTTGGGTGCGAATCTGGGCGTCAATCCAAGTTTAACCATCACTGCACTCGCAGAACGCGCCATGTCGTTTATCCCGCCGAAAGCTTCTGTTGTGACTGATGTCAAAAGCTAGCAGGAGATGGTTAGAAAGAACACTAAGTTCGTGATTCGACAGGCTCATCAACCATCGAAATGTGGTTGTGTATCACCGCACATTTCGACAGGCTCAATGAGCTATATCAACACTCACCTCTCTTCTCAAGACTCAAAGTGCAACAGACGTTTGATCAAGTCGTCACTCTGGACGGTTTCTCCACTCAACGCCATGACCAGCAACTCGCTTCCTACGATGGTCGGTGAAAGCACAATATCTGGATGAACCAGTTTGATCCGAGTCAGATTGCGGGCATCATTGACCACCGTGACCGTTTTGGCTGTTCCTGCTAATTCTTTTGCCGCCAGAATCACAAAGACATTCGCAGAATCATCGTTACTCAACGCCATAATTGCACGAGCAACCTTGGCATTAGCATGTTGCAACACATCGAGATGACTTGGATCTCCGACAATATAACTGGCCTGTTCATCCTGATGATCTGGAATCGCATCAACAATATAGATGACTTTTTCACCTCGTTTGAGCAACTCCTTACCACTGTTCATGGCAAGTGCGCTTTGGCTAATGATGACGTAGTGATCCTTGTACTCCATGACCTTTCCTCGTGGATGTATTAACCGATGAACATGCTTACTGATCAATGGAACAAACAGCGTGCTCAGTGATGTCGCAAACACCGTAATGCCTAAAATAATGATTGAAATTACAAATAAATGTGCTTCAGGTGTCTTGGGAACAATATCGCCATAACCGACGGTAGACATGGACACAATCGCAAAATAAAACGCCGTCCCTAAGTCGGTAATGTGCGGTGAAAACTGTGTTCCGAGTATATAAGCGCCTACAACTGCATACGCGAGTAATGAGAAAACACTGGTAAAAGCAAATAAGCTTGCGGTCGCAACGCTGCTGCGCTGAAAATCACGTCGACTCAACACCAATGCGACTAATAAAACAACGTTGTAGATGAGAAAAAGAAAAGAATTGCTTCTCGTAAATAAAAACTCCACGACATTGACACACATCACCAGAATGCAGATGATCCATGCCAATCGCGATCTGAGTAACAGCCCGATCGACATGATCAATAAAAACACCCCTGCAATAATTTTGGGTGCGCCATCAATAATATCGGTGAATACGACCGTAGACAGCGAAATCAACTCGTGAAAAGTGATGCCTTTGGTCAAGAAATGAAGGATTAATGGACCAAGTTCCAATAATCCCAAGATGAATGTTGCCAAAAATAACAGAATATGCGGAAACCAAATATCCACATGCAAAAGCTTTCTTAAATCATAATTTTTTTGTGCGCTCACATCGTCCTGATTCGCCATAGATCAGCTTCTCTTCGATCTTAAGTCGCTGATCCTATCATACTTTCCGTGGAGATTTGCTGTGCTGACTTTTTGAACAGATAGAGGTTGATATACGCTTAAATTTCAACCATCTCAAAGTCTAATTTGGACACACCACAGTCAGGGCAAACCCAGCTTTCAGGGATATCGTCCCAACGTGTACCCGCAGCAATGCCGTCCATCGGCCAACCTTCAGCTTCATCGTAAATCAAACCACACACGACACATTGATATCTTTTCATCACTTTTCCTCGATCAAATCAGATTTTTTCAGGTCTATTTTGGTGAATTGTTGAAAACATTTTTGACAATAATTTTGCTGTGAATTATTTCCTTTCAAGGCTTATTGCACTTCTTATGCAGTTTATTTGTCCGATGCCTGAAAATCCCTCCCAACCTCCCTTTCTAAAGGGAGGAGTTTTTCCCCTCTTTAGAAAAAGAGGGGTTAGGGGAGATTTGAAAACATACGATAAATTACAACATTGAAATTTGTAATATGCCTTAAAATAGAAAACAAACAAATCAGCAATTTCATATTATTAAAACTACTGACTCTTAAATAGCCCTAGCAATCAGCTTTCGATTTTACTTTGGCTTGCTATTTCGTTCTTGATGTCGCTCTCTGCCTTAACATCATATTTTTCGAATAAGCGTGCTTTGGCTTCAGGATCCATATTGGCTTTATTCAAATCGCCTTTGTAATGATCCACGACACGTTGATCCATGATACTGAACCACCATTTCGGGAACAGTGCAGGGAGAATCATAGAGCCATAACCGCTTGGCAATTGCGGCGCATCATCAAAGTGTCGCAATGCCTGAAAACTGCGAGTCGGATTGGCATGATGATCCGAATGGCGCTGGAGCTGGTATAAAAACAAATTGGTGACGATGTTGTTGTTATTCCAGCTATGTTCAGGCAGCGTGCGTTCATATTGACCATTCTCAAGCTTTTGGCGTTTCAAACCATAGTGTTCGACATAATTAATGATCTCAAACAAGGTAATACCATACAGCGATTGGGTCGCCAAAAACGGAATGCTGCGTTTACCAAACATAGCGAGCATGCTGGTATGAAAGCCTGCTGACATGAGCCAACCTTGCAATAATTCATTGTGGATCGACCAGAATTTCTGATTCTTACGTTCAAGACGTCTGGACTCAATTTCGATCGCAGACTTAAAACTACCGATCACCGTTCGTGGTAAGAACTTCCAGAATGACTCACCCATTTTTGAAGATGCTGGATCTTCAGGCGTTGCAACACGGCGATGATGTCCATAAGGGTGTTCCACACGGAAATGGTTATATCCTGTCGGAGCCAGCGCTAAATGAGACAAAATATGATCGACTTTACTTTGTTTATGGCTGAGTTCATGCGCGGTGTTAATTGCCACCCCATTGATCACACCGAGTAAGCTACCCAGCAACAATTGATCAGACAGCGGTGTCGTTTTACGGCTTGCCAAGTACGCGCCGTAAATGTTGGCAGCATATTGCAGTGGGATATACAGCTTCACAATCCTTGCATAATACGGATCATCTTCTAAGCCTTTGACTGCTAAGGTCGGCGGATTTTGCTGGTCATCGCCGATCAGCTTGTCCAGCGCAGGAATAATCCCATGAAGTAGCGTTGGTCCAAAACCAGCACACAGTTTGCGAGTCCATTTTGGACCAAATTGATAGCCCGCCATCGCGGCAATTCCAAGCGCAGGCACTGATGGCCCAAGTAGCCAGAGTCGTCTTTTCTTATCGACATATTGGTTGGTTTTCTGACTATCGAAAATACCGTCTTTCATGAAC
>JASLGO010000159.1 GCA_030150135.1 Aquirhabdus sp. | reverse complement strand
AAAGTATTAACTTCCCATAATAACGTTATTTTGTATATGGAGCTAGGGATATGCACTATAAATGCACATGAGAAAAACTCAATTCTAAAGATAGACTTTTTCAAGTTGAAGTCTCATGAGTCACTATCGAAATGTGTTTCTTTGATAAGAATGCTTTACCCATTCAGTCAATTCAACGACAATACGACTTCGAATTTGTTCGTGCCCATTTTCGCACTAGGTATTTGCTATGACTCAAACGTCCCACACTACAGAACAGCCGATTTTTAACCCACCTTTAAATCAACGTCGTCTTGCCAACGCAATTCGTGTGTTGTCTATGGATGCGGTTCAAAAAGCAAACTCAGGGCATCCAGGTGCACCAATGGGTATGGCTGATATTGCCGAAGTGCTGTGGCGTCAGATTTTGCGTCATAACCCAAGTAATCCAAACTGGGTGAACCGTGACCGCTTTGTGTTGTCAAATGGTCATGGCTCAATGCTGCAATACGCGTTGCTACATTTAACGGGCTACGATGTAACGATTGAAGATATTAAACAGTTCCGTCAATTGGACAGCAGAACACCAGGTCATCCTGAATATGGCTATACCGTGGGCGTAGAAACCACGACTGGTCCACTCGGACAGGGTATTGCTAATGCGGTTGGTTTTGCGGTGGCAGAAAAAACCTTAGCGGCGCAGTTCAACCGTGAAGGTTTGAATGTCATTGATCACTTCACTTACTGTTTTGTGGGTGATGGTTGTTTGATGGAAGGCATTTCACATGAGGTGTGTTCACTGGCGGGTACGTTGGCTCTGGGCAAACTGATTACTTATTATGATGATAATGGTATTTCAATTGATGGTGAAGTTGAAGGCTGGTTCAGTGACGATACACAAAAACGCTTTGAAGCGTACGGCTGGCATGTCGTTAAAGTCGATGGTCACGATGCCAAAGCGATTCGTGAAGCAACTTTGGAAGCACAAGCTGAAACCAATAAGCCTTCATTGATTATCTGTAAAACGATTATTGGTTTGGGTTCACCAAACAAACAAGGCAAAGAAGACTGCCACGGTGCACCATTAGGTGCTGCTGAAATTACGCTTGCGCGTGAAGAATTAGGCTGGTCAGATGATGCATTTGTTATCCCAGAAGATATTTATGAAGCATGGGATGGTAAAGCCAAAGGTTCAGCACTTGAGCAACATTGGGACTCTGTGTTCGATGTTTACAGCCAACGCTATCCAGAACTTGCGGCTGAACTTACTCGTCGTTTAAGCGGTGCATTGCCTGCTGATTTTGATGCGAAAGCTGATGCGTTTATTGCAGAGTGCAATGCGAAAGGTGAAACCATTGCCAGTCGTAAAGCGAGTTTGAATACACTTGAAGCTTTTGGTCCAATTTTGCCCGAGTTGCTTGGTGGTTCTGCGGATTTAGCCGGTTCAAATTTTACGATTTGGAAAGGTTCTGTTGGCATTCAGGATAATCCAGCAGGTAACTATGTGCATTACGGTGTACGTGAATTCGGTATGACGGCTATGGCGAATGGTGTTGCGCTGCATGGTGGTTTTATTCCTTATGTCGCCACATTCCTGATTTTTATGGAATATGCGCGTAATGCGGTGCGTATGTCTGCGCTAATGAAGCAACGTGTGATTCATGTGTATACCCATGACTCGATTGGTCTTGGTGAAGATGGTCCAACGCATCAACCGATTGAACAAATTGCATCGCTACGTGGTACACCGAATCTACATGTATGGCGTCCAGCGGATACTGTTGAATCAGCAGTATCTTGGAAGCTGGCATTACAACGTCAAAACGGTCCTACAGCATTGATTTTCTCTCGTCAAAATTTGCCATTCCAAGCACGTACTGCTGAGCAATTATCGGATGTAGCGAAAGGTGGTTATGTGCTTGCGAAAGAGAAGGGCGCATTAAAAGCTATTATCATCGCGACTGGTTCTGAAGTGAGCTTGGCAATGGAAGCGTATGCGCAATTGGATGGCGTGCGTGTGGTTTCGATGCCTTCATGTGAAGTATTTATCGAGCAGTCTGCTGATTATCGCGAATCAGTATTACCAAGTGCAATTCGTGCACGTGTTGCGGTTGAAGCGGCACATGTGGATTATTGGTGGAAGTTTGTCGGTCTGGATGGTCGCGTGATTGGTATGCGCAGCTATGGCGAATCAGCACCAGCGGCGCAGTTGTATAAACATTTTGGTATTACCACCGATGCGGTTGTGAGTGCGGTGAAAGAGTTAGTAGGTTAATACTCAATCCTTTAAAATGTTAGACTCTGAAAACGGTGCAACATTTGCGCCGTTTTTTATTTTATTGCTTTTGTAATATCAATCATTTTTTAATATATACCTTGATCCAGCCTTGAGATTTTGCCAATGACTCAGCCCAATAAACCACTTCGAGTTGCCATCAACGGCTTTGGTCGTATTGGGCGGAATGTATTGCGTGCGTGGTTTGAGAATCATTGTCAGCCCGACATTGAGTTTGTGGCGATTAATGATATTGCAGATCCTGAAATTCTTGTGCATTTGCTGCGATTTGATAGTGCACATGGGCGGTTTACAGGAACTGCCGTTTTAGAAAATTCAACGCTGATGGTGTCTAGTCAAGGGCAGGCTCGGCAAATTCAATTCTTGCAACAAGCTGACCCATCCCGTTTGCCCTGGGCTGAGCTGGATGTGGATCTGGTGCTGGAATGCAGCGGTCATTTTCGTTCGCGAGCTGATGCGTCGAAGCATTTATCAGCAGGTGCGAAGCGTGTCATTATCAGTGCTGCACCGTTTGATACAGTGGATGCGGCGATTGTTTTTGGTGTCAATGAAACATCCTTAAAGCCTTCTGATCAAATCATTTCTAGTGTGTCGTGTACTACGCAAGCACTCGTACCTCTGGTCAAAGTGTTGGATGATGCATTTGGCATTGAGTCTGCATTGATGACGGAAATCCATGCAATGACTGCCGATCAGTCGGTACTTGATCATGCACATCGTGATCCGCGTCGCGCACGTGCGTCTGCACAAAATATTATTCCAACGACCTCAAGTGCGCTTGGCGCATTAAAACGTGTCTTGCCACATATGACGAATCGGATTGAAGGGTATTCGATTCGTGTACCGACGCTGAATGTCGCTGCGATAGATTTGTCGTTTGTGATGCAACGTCCTGCGACGATTGAGCAGATCAATCAGACGCTGGTTGAAGCGGCGTTTGGGCGTTTTCAACGGATTATGGATGTGACGGATCAGCCTCTAGTATCGAGTGATTTTAACCATCAGCCGTTTTCATTAGTGGTTGATAGTTTGCAAACGATGGTAGTCGGGCGACAAGCTAAGGTTTTGGCTTGGTATGATAATGAGTGGGGTTATGCCAATCGTTTGTTGGATTTATGTGGGGTGTTAGCGTAAATTTTAGTTTGTGTATCGTGGTTTGTTGTCATACAAATGCCTTACAATCGGTCGGAAGCTATGGAAAGTACCGTTTTTAATAAAGGAGTATTGCGTTGAAAAAAGTTTTAAACGTTGGTGGTAATAGTAAGCAAATTGCATTACCACCCCAGTATGTGGATTTTGAACATCTACTGCTTGATATTGATCCAAAAGGCGAACCTGATATCTTATGTGATGCTCGTTTGCTCACGACATTGGAATCAGGGCAGTTTGATGCGATTTATAATTCGCATAATTTAGAACATTATTATCGCCATGATGTACCAAAAGTGCTTGCAGGGTTTCAGCATGTTCTAAAGGATGATGGTTTTGCTCATATCATTGTGCCTGATATGCATGAAGTTATGCGTCAGACCTTGGATCGTGGTTTAGATATTGATGATGTGCTTTATCATTCTCCAGCTGGACCGATTATGGTGCTGGATGTGTTTTATGGCTTTACTACTCAAATTGAGAGAAGTGGGGTCGAGTTTTATGCGCATAAGACAGGATTTACCCAGAAATCCCTTGTTGCGGCATTGACTCGTGCAGGGTTTGCAAAGATATATTCAGGTCTGAGTCCGAGTACTCTTGAAGTACATGCTTGGGCATTTAAAAATACGCCGAGCGATGCTGCTCGAGCACTATTCCAACTTCCTCCAGGCTGATGATACAAATCGTCAGCATATTGAATGATATGAGGACGATTAAATAACGTGTTAAAAATGAAGCATTTTAAATTTCTAAAATTTATTGAGGTTTTAGGTGTTTTGAATGCACCTTTTTATGCATTTGTGTTGATGAGTGTTCTCATCGGCTCAATTAGCGTTTCCAATGCTTCATTCACTCCGGCACAGCCTAGTTTTTCTTGTTTATCCCCAACTCAAATTGAAAAGGTGATCTGTACAGATTCTAATTTGGTCACAAAAGATCGTACGATGAGTGTGTTGTATGCCGCTGCGCGTAAGAGTGCATTAGGTGTTGGTTTGTCTCGGGAAGAGGATGAACAACGAAAATGGCTTAAAAGCCGTGATCAAGAGTGCCTGAAAGAAAAAAATAATTTGCGTGATTGTCTGCTTCATCAGTATGACGTTCGTTTAAAAGATTTAGCGGTCGCTGCGCTTTTTCAGACTCCTGATACTGCTTTAGCAGAACTGACTCGACAAGACTCCAAGACTTCTCCAATTTATGAGGCGATCTATCGTTATTCAACGTTAGAAAATCCAGCCGAACGGGCTAAAGTGATTAATCCGTTAATTCATTCGGCTTTTGATTCTGTACATGATGAAGAATGGTCTCTAGTAAAAGATACTAAAACAGTCAGCGATGTCGTTGCGGATGATGGGTCTTTTGCTGCATTTTTAGACACTGTATCAGTCAGTGATTATGACCTGACTTTACCGTGTGCAGCGATGATTCATCGACCGGGATTGGTTGATGCGCTTGGTGCTAAATATGGTGGTGCGGTTGATAATCATCTGATTTACTCTGATTGCTGGTCAACTCTACCTGCTACGCCTAAGTTCTTACATTTGATGAAAAAAGCAGATGCTGTCCAACCACCTTGTGACGGTACGATTCGGTTTAGTCAGGGGCGAGAGTACGATAAGATTTTGAATGCCATCAGCTTACATCGTATAGATTTATTCGGTGAGGATAATGACGAGGATATCGATGAGGTAGATCCTCGTTTCTATAAAAAGCATCAGGCTGAGATTGGGGAGGCGGTTACCGAGTTATCTCAATATTACGTCCATTATTTTCATGTTTCTCCAGCAACTGCAAATGAAGATGCTCAGTCAGCTGTTGATTCCGCGATTCATGCTGCGTTTGATATTTGTTTTTGATTTTTTAGCTTACTTAAAGACAAAATAATAAATCACATAAAACCAACTCAAGAAGCCATGAATGATCGCCCATATAATCGAGTGATTTGCGCTCCAAGATAACGCGACAGCGACGACTACGCCGAGACTGAAACCTGCACCGCCATTTCTAGCTCTACTCATCTTTATTTCCAAACATTAACAAGATTTATAGCCATGTAAGGCAAAAGAGTTATTTTGCCTTACATACATAGGAATTTGAATTTTCTAAGATATTAGCATTTGTAATGCGACTATTTATATAACTCTTGTAATAGCCAACTTACGCCATCAATGCATAAGTCCCCGTTGCAAACGCTACCAATTTTTTCTCACCTTCAGGACCTATGCTAAAAATATCCACGCGCATGACGACTGTGCGACGTCCTTTTTTTACCACTGTACCAACAGCTTGTAAGTCTTGCGCCGCAGGGCGAGCGAGGAAGTGCATGTGTAAATCCTGAGTGACCGACATGATCTGCGTGTTATCTAGCGCCAACACTAACGTATACATCGCAAAATCAGCCAAAAACATCATGGTTGGGCCAGAAATAGTATTGCCAGGACGAGTTTGCTTGGTGTGAAAAGGGAGGACACAGACCGTTTCAGGTAGATTAAGCTGATCAATGCGAATACCTGATTTGGTAAAGTCAGGCGCAACATTAGCAATAATTTGCGCGACAATTTCTGCTTGAGTTAGTGTTTTTTGCAAGTCAGTCATGGTATTCCTGTGTTTTGAATCAAAAGATCGAAAAGTCGACAACATTTATCTACATAGTCAGATTATGAATGTTTCAATACGAGGCATACAATGACGAAAAGTGCGATGTGTGATGGATCTATTTGCACTTTATTGCACTTTCAACGTGTAAATTTAAAGTTGTTGGTTACTGAAAAATTAATCACTTAACAATACAGGAAGTAACACTATGTCTTTAGATAAAACATTGTATACCGCTGTCGCAACTGCAACAGGTGGTCGTGATGGGACGGTTCGTTCTAGTGATGGCGTGATAGATCTTAAACTGACCGTACCTAAAGAAATGGGTGGTGCTGGCGCGCTGGGATCGAATCCAGAGCAGCTATTTGCCTCAGGTTACTCTGCGTGTTTTATCGGTGCGCTGAAAGTTGTGGCAGGTCGTGAAAAAATCAAATTACCACAAGAAGTGTCTATTGAAGGTCATGTAGGCATTGGGCCTGTTGGTACTGCATTTGGAATTGAGGCTACTCTGAATATCTCAATTCCAGGGATAGAGCGAGCAGTTGCGGAAGAGTTAGTGGCAAAGGCACATCAGATTTGTCCATATTCCAATGCAACTCGAGGCAATATCGATGTGACTTTAAACGTTGTTTAATGATTGGTGGGCCTGTAAACAAGACTCTTCTATAGAGTCTTGTTTATGTAGGAAATAGGTTTAGTTGTAAACCATGAGGATTAAATTCCTTTTCCATCAGAAGTGCCGAGAGCATCCGCTTCTTTGACTCTTGGCTGAGTTGTTGGCTGAATTAACATACGCAAAACGACAGGCGCAAGAATTGTTGTCGCGATAATCATCACGACAATTTCGGCAAATAATTTGTTATCAATTAGATTAGTACTCAAACCAATCCCGACGACGATCAAACCGACTTCACCGCGAGGAACCATGCCGATACCCACTTTATTGGCAATGACGAAGCCCTGTTTTGGACTGATCGCCAAACCACCAAGCCATTTACCAAGTATAGCAATCAAGGTTAATACTGCGCCGTTGAGCAACACTGTGCCATCTGCAAGTAATGCCAGCGGTAATTGAACGCCGACCATCGCAAAAAAGACAGGTGCAAGAAAGCTCTCTAAAGCATGAACTTTATCTTGAAAATCATAATTATCACTGACTTCAGCAAGCACCATACCGATCAAAAATGCGCCAATAATAGGGGCTAGTCCAACGAAACCAGATAATGCCGCAAAGCCCAAACTCAATGAAATAATCAGACCGAAACCGCCTGAAATCTTTTGCGGATTAAGGCGTGATTGAATACGGTTAATGAGCGGAACGCCAATCATCAGAACAACTGCAACAAATCCCAACGAGATGGCGAGTGTTGTGGCGACGCCAATCAGAGAAACGCCTTCACCATTTGCCATGCCTGAAACAACGCCCAAAATGGCGAGTCCTAAAATATCGTCAATCACGGCAGCGCCCAGAATGATTCGTGCGTATTTGCTATTGATCACGCCTAGATCGTTGAGGACTTGTGCGGTTATACCTACACTGGTTGCAACCATGGATGTGCCAATAAAAATACTTTGGATTTGCGATAAATCATGCAAAAGACCAAAGGCATAACCACCCAGTAAAGGCAAAATAATGCCTAAGATTGCAACGATTACGGCTTCTTTACCAACGACGAGTAAGTCTCGTAAACGATTTTCAAGACCTACTGCAAACATCAAGAAAATTGCGCCAAACTCTGCAAGTGCTTGTAAGGTAACATTGACATGGACAAGTCCTAATACGCTGGGTCCAACGAGAACCCCTGCCAATACTTGTCCGATGACGCGAGGTTGTCCAAAGCGAGACATCAGCCAACCCAAGATCTGAGCCGATAAAACCAGAGCAAACATTGCGACGAGAATGCTAGATAACTCTTCGTGCATATCACCGCCTGAAGCAAAGGCGAAGGATGGGAGCAGTAGACCGATGGAAGTGATGAAGATGTTTTTTTTCATACAAATTTTTCTCGAGAAATGCGTCATAATTACTCATTCTGATTTGTCGTCGATTTGCTAAGTCGAATACGGTGATCAATTTTTATAAGAGTCAGTTTAACAAATAAAAGTTAGTTTTATTCCTGAGGTCTGTTGGAATCTATTTTTAATTTGTAAGCTATTGAGCTGTTATATATTTTTATTGGTTTTGATTTTTTTGAAGAAATGTTTCATGTAACTTTTGGGTTGATTGAATGAATGCGGCTGTTGATTTGTTAAAACCGATTTATGATTTTCTGGCTTGTCGTACACCTCAAGCGTGGGTCGATGTGGCGTGTCAGCATATTCCAATATTATTGCAAGACCATGCCAATTGTGAAAAGAAGGCGGCAGGAACGGCAATGAATCTGATGTTTCGTTATGGTCATCATACCGATTTACAAGTCAAACTTGCTCAGTTAGTTCGTGAGGAAATGCTGCATTATGAACAGGTGATTGGCATCATGCGCGAGCGGGGGCAGGTGTGGGAGGCTGTAAGTGCGAGTCGTTACGCTCAAGGGCTGCGCAAGCATATTCGGACACATGAACCTGCGGCATTAGTGGATGTATTGATTGTGGGGGCATTTGTAGAGGCGCGTTCGTGTGAGCGTTTTGCCGCGTTAGCGCCATTTGTCGATGATGAATTAGCGAAGTTTTATCGTTATTTATTGAAG
This sequence comes from Aquirhabdus sp., assembly GCA_030150135.1. Taxonomy (GTDB): domain Bacteria; phylum Pseudomonadota; class Gammaproteobacteria; order Pseudomonadales; family Moraxellaceae; genus Aquirhabdus. The sequence continues at coordinate 7,909 of JASLGO010000159.1, read as the reverse complement.
TCAGAGTCGCGTCATTTTGAGGATTATCTGACTTTGGCGCGGACATTGGTTCCAGATTCTGAGAGAATTGCGATCGATGATCGTATTGCTTTGTTTCGTGAGGTTGAGCGTGAGTTGATTGAAACACCAGATACGGAAATCAGATTTCATGGTGGTGTCCCTGTTTTAGAGAATGCGTAAGTTTTTGACGTGATCATGGATTTGATCAATGATCGTGTGCTTTTGAGTCGTATTAGGAAGTGTTATGGGAAAAAAGAGCGGTTTTAAGCAAAAGAAAAGTAGCGTGCGTCCCGTTTCACTTCAGTTTACTACGCCAATGATCACGCCTAAATCTGTATCTAAAGCGATTGATGTTGTGACAGCAGGTCAATATTTACACCAAGCAATGAATGCGCTACAGAACAGTCAGTGGCAAGAAGTTTGTCGCATCTCACAGTTATGTATTGCAGGAACTCATAATCATCCCGAATATCATCATTCAGCCAAAGGAATCTATGCAGCAGCGCTGATGAAAATGTTTGAGTATGAGCAGGCTTTAGCAGAGTGGAAAGACATCGAAATCTGGAATCCAAATGATGTCATGAATCTGGGTAATATTGGTGTCGTACTGATTCAGTTACAGCGCTATACCGAAGCGATGGAATATTTTCAGCGAATTCTTGCTGCTCAACCAGATAATATTTCTGCGCACCTCGGATTAGGTTTGGCCGCATCTAATAGCCATAACTTTTCACAGGCAATCGTCAGTTATCAACATGCATTAACGCTGAATCCTCAATCCTTGGAAATGATGTTGTATTTTGCTGGAGCTGTTCGAGATCAAGGATTTGTGCTTCAAAATGATAGTTTGATCGACAGTGCATACCAAACTTATGAAAATGTGCTGAAGCAAGATCCTCATTCATTCAGTGCAATGAGCAGCATATTGTCAATGCGACACTATCAATATCCATTAGATATGGATGCATACCAGCGTGATTTGCAAAGGTGTTGTGAGTTCTTTCATCAAACAAGTATAGTTGAACAACAACCTTGTCATTTGCATAAACCATTACGAATAGGCTTTGTTTCAGGCGATTTCCGCGTCCATCCAGTTGGGTATTTTTTAGAGAGTATTTTAGCCCAGATCAATCTCGACCCTTTACTAAATCAACAGGTTAGCTTGATTGCGTATTACACGAATAGTAAACAAGATCATACGACTCAGGCGCTTAAATTGTTTTTTAAGGCATGGCATCAAGTTCAATCTTGGTCGAATGAAGAACTTGTTCAGCAAATTCAAAAAGATGAGATCGATATTTTAATTGATTTATCGGGTCATACCGATGACAATCGCTTAGCTGTATTTGCTCAGAAGCCAGCGCCCATACAAGTGAGTTGGTTGGGATATTGGGGATCGACAGGGCTATCGAGCATCGATTATGTCTTAACAGATCCAATTTCTGTACCTGTCGATGAAGAAAAATGGTTTGTTGAAAAGATTTGGCGACTTCCATCGTTGCGATATTGCTTCTCAGTGCCGAACGATGCTCCAGAAGTGAGTGAGCCACCGTGTTTGAATCGTCAATCTGTGACATTCGCTTGCTATCAAAATGTACGTAAAATAAATCAGGGCGTTTTACGGTGCTGGGCGAAAATTTTAGCGGCGTGTCCTCAAGCAAGGCTTCGTATTCAAGCGCAAGAATTGGGTAATCATCACATTCAAACTCGATTTATTGAACGGCTCAATCAAGAAAATATTGACATTCAGCGTGTCACTCTTGTGGCAGGAATGGATCGAAAAAATTATCTCGCATCGTACGCTGATGTTGATATTCTCTTGGATACTTTTCCTTATCCAGGCGGGACGACAACAGCAGAGGCCTTGTGGATGGGCGTGCCAACATTGACGTTGGCTATGCCAGGGATGCTTGGGCGACAAGGTGAGGCGTTGTTGGTGAACGCAGGATTGCCAGATTGGGTTGCACATAGTGAAGAGGAGTATGTGCAAAAAGCAATTGAGTGGGGAAATTTAGAGTTTTCCCAATATTCTGTTCTTTCCCAACTTCGTATGAGAATGCGAGAGCAGGTCAGGCAGACCCCCGTCTTTAATGAGAAACAATTTGCACAGGACTTTGTTGCAGCGATGTTGGCAATGTGGCAAAAGAAATGTGAAAGCAAAGTGTAAAAAGAGTGCTGATTTTACTCACCTGAATCGACAAGATTAATGGTGGAAAATTCTGTAGTATATTTTTTGAAAAGTTAATAGTTGAGCGTAATGATGAGTGATGTAAATTCGCAGTCTAAATCTGGGCTTGTTTTCCCTGAGTTAAAGAATGATCGCTTTATTCGCGCATTGTTGCGTCAGCCTGTGGATACGACGCCTGTCTGGATGATGCGGCAGGCGGGGCGTTATTTACCTGAATATAAGGCAACACGTAGTCAGGCGGGTGATTTTTTATCATTGTGCAAAAATACTGAATTAGCTTGTGAAGTGACGTTGCAACCTCTGCGTCGTTTTGCTTTAGATGCAGCAATTTTGTTTAGTGATATTCTGACTGTGCCTGATGCGATGGGCTTAGGTTTGTACTTTGAAGAAGGGGAAGGCCCAAAATTTAAAAAAACAGTGCGTACAGAATCTGAGATCGCTGCATTACCAAAGATTGATCCGAATGATTCTCTCGATTATGTGATGCGTGCGGTCAGCACGATTCGTTCTGCATTGGGCGGCAGCGTTCCGTTGATAGGTTTTTCTGGTAGCCCTTGGACGCTTGCAACATATATGGTCGAAGGTGGCAGTTCGCGTGAATTTCGCCATACCAAGGAAATGCTTTATCGTTCCCCAGAGTTGCTTCATGCTTTGTTAGATAAGTTAGCCGTTGCAGTGACGGACTATCTCAATGCACAGATTGTTGCTGGTGCGCAAGTAGTACAGATTTTTGATAGTTGGGGTGGTGCGCTTGCCCATCGTGAATATGTCGAGTTCTCGCTGGCATATATGAATAAAATTGTTGCAGGACTGATTCGTGAGCATCATGGTCGACGTGTGCCAGTGATTTTATTTACCAAAGGTGGTGGTCAGTGGATTTCGCAGATGGCGACAAGTGGCGCCGATGCGTTTGGACTTGATTGGACCACATCGCTTGCCGATGCACGTCATCTCGCTGCTGGACGCTTTGCGCTGCAAGGTAACCTTGATCCAAGTACGTTGTATGGTTCACCCGAACAGATTCGCAAATCGGTTACAGCGATGCTGTCAGATGTCTATCGTACCGATGCCAGCAAAACAGGTTATGTGGCTAATCTCGGTCATGGCATTACTCAATGGGTTGATCCAGCGCATGCAGGCGTTTTTGTCGATGCGGTGCATGAGTTGAGTGAGCCTTATTTTAAATAATCGGCGTTGATGTCTCGCTTTCTTATTCAGTCCAGATTGATATTGATGGACTGAATAAGAGGTTTCTGGTTGTGTACAAGGTGTATTGCGAATAACAAAAAGCATAGGCGAACCATTTTTAGTGATAATCACACATGGTTTGTTTAAATGTTAAACAATTGTTTATATTTAAAAAATAATCTTAAAAAAAATGTGTTTTTCACAGTTCTGTCATCTTTTGTCATTAGTCTAAAAGCCCTAAGCAGTTTTTCGATTTCTCTACATTTATTAACCCCAAAGAACAGAATAATTTGAATTTTTATGAGTAATGCTGGTTATTCATGATGATTCACATTTTATTTTGTGTCTTGAGGTCTCTCCAATTCAACCGTGAAATCGATAGAAACATAGGCAACAAGCGCGTTTACTGGCGAATATCGTGAATTTATGGCGATCCAGTGAATGGGCAATATATTTTGGCAAAATGGAATGTGAATATCATGAAAGAAAACTCAACAACGGATATTTATTCGTTAGCGCTTCATATTCCTGCATTTTCGCCGACGGATTCGGTCAATGAAATTGCTGCACAATTACTATTGCCAGAGTATGAAGCCATTTTGTCTGTCCCGATTGTCCATGAAGGTATTCCCGTTGGTGTCATTACGCGTCATCAGCTTCACGGCATTTTTATGAAAAACTTTGGTCGTGAGCTGTTTGGACGTAAACCTGTTGCAAATTTTATGGCGCGTAGTTTTTTATCAGTTGATGTGAACACACCCGTCGCTGAAGCTGCCAATTATATTTCTGCAAAAATTCGCTCACCTTTAACTGAAGATTTTGTTATTACTGAAAATGGACAATATCTGGGTTTGGGTTCAGTCATTGCGCTGCTGAGTGCGATGGAAGAGCAAGTGGCTAAAAATACACGTGAACTGTCAAACGCGTATCGCGAATTGAAATCATCACAAGCCCAGTTGGTGCAATCCGAAAAAATGGCATCGCTCGGTCAGATGGTGGCTGGCGTTGCGCATGAAATTAATACGCCACTCGGCTATGTCAAAAACAACGTTGAAATGGTTCAAGAGTTCATGACTCAATTGCATCAGATGCACTCGTCGCATCGTGAACTGATTGATGTGATTCTATCGCCAGATAGCAATGATGTTGCAATTGCTGAGAAGCTAGCAGAGCTGGATGATCTACAGAATGAGATCCAGCCTGATCTGTTATTTGATGATATTTCAGCCATGTTTAATGACACGATGTATGGTTTGGAGCAAATCAATGAGTTGGTTGTTGGTCTGAAAAATTTTAGTCGTCTAGATCAAGCGATGACGGATAGTGTGTCGATCAATGAGTGTGTAAATTCATCCTTGTTGATTGCTAAAAATACATTAAAACATCGTATAGAAGTCATTAAACAGCTTGGCAATATTCCAAAGATCGCTTGTGCGCCTTCACAGATTAATCAAGTGTTATTGAATCTATTCACCAATGCTTCTCAAGCGATTGAAGGTGAAGGAAAGATTTTGGTCAAAACTTGGGCCGATGAGACCAATGTTTATATTTCCGTACAAGACACAGGTAAGGGCATGCCGCCTGAAGTCGTTGCTAAAATTTTTGATCCATTCTTTACGACCAAACCTGTGGGTGAGGGAACGGGGCTGGGGTTGTCTATTTCATTCCAAATTATTGAGCAACATGGTGGTCGTATTCGCGTCGCATCAGAAGTGGGACGTGGGACGCGATTTGGCATTTCATTACCACGCCAACGTCAAGCTGTAAAAACAACGCAAGCTGTTTTAGTCGAAGCATAACATTCAACCTGCAAATGAGTTGAGGTTTGTAGGCAGGAATTCGATTGGAGAAAAATGATGAGTGATAAGCCGAAGATTTTATTAGTGGATGATGAAGAGCGAATTTTGCGTTCATTGAGTATGTTACTACGCACTCAGTATCAGATTTTTGCAACCAGTGATGGTCATGAGGCGCTCAAAATTTTGCGTCAAGAAAACATTCACGTCATTATTTCTGATCAGCGTATGCCGATTATGACGGGCACAGAGTTACTGCGCCAGGCGCGTGATATTGCGCCAGATACGATACGGATTTTATTAACGGGATATTCTGATGCTGACGCAGCGTTGGATGCGTTGAATGATGGGGAAATCTTCCGTTATATCAATAAACCGTGGGGGCCAAAAGAACTGCGAGATACCATTGCTCAAGCAGCGAATATCGCAGGAAAGCTCGAAAAATTACTACCAGAATCGCTTTTGAATACTGTTTCGGTCTTGTCCAAAGAGCCAGAAATTCTCGTCAATAAACGCCTTTCATGTTTGGTTCTTGATCGTGATGAGAGCACTTATCTTGTCGTGAAGGAGATTTTAGGTGCTTCGCATGATGTGTTCTGGAGTCAAGATGTTGGGTCGGCACTGAATATCCTGACGAGTCAATCTATCGCGATTATGGTGACAGAGCTGAGTCTGGGTGATGTTGACTTGAGTTCAATGATCAAAACCTTGAAGCAAGAACACCCAGAGTTATTAACGATTGTTTTAACCAATTTTAAAGATACTTCTCGGTTGGTTGAGCTAATCAATCAGGCACAAGTATTTCGTTATTTGCCAAAACCTGTTCGCAAAGGGTTGCTCGGTCGGAATATTGAATCGTCAATTGAGCGCCATCGTTCGCTTCAAGCGCAGCCAGAGCGCTTACAAACACAAATTGTTGAAGCTCCTGTCGATCCCATTCAAAAAGTGGAAACGAGTAAAGTCTCTGAGTTTTTAGCGCAATTACGTGCTCGAGTGAATCGTAATTTGCCTGCAAAAATTTAGTGATCCGCTCTGGATTGCTGAACAAACTGCTACGCTTGATATAGGGAAGTACGATAAACTAGCGCCAATTTATTTTAGTCTCTTTAATATTTGGACGAGTGCATTTGTATGGCAGTATTGAGTAGTCAGGATCAATTAAAACAAGCAGTTGCCCAAGCGGCATTGGCACATATTCCGAAAGGTGGCGTGATCGGTGTGGGTACGGGAAGTACTGTCAATTTTTTGATTGATTTATTACCTCAATTAAAACTGGCGGGTGCAGTTGCGAGTTCGAAAGCAACGGAAGATCGCTTAAAAGCAGTTGGTATCGAAGTTGTCGAGCTGAATCAAGTCAGTAGCTTAGATATCTATATTGATGGTGCAGATGAAATCGATCGTCACTTGCACATGATTAAAGGCGGTGGCGGCGCGCTTACGCGTGAAAAGATTGTTGCATCGGTTGCTAAACGCTTTATCTGTATTGCAGATGAATCGAAGTGGGTTGAACAATTAGGACGTGCGTTTCCATTGCCGATCGAAGTGATTCCAATGGCACGTTCAGCGGTCGGTCGCAAGCTGGTTTCACTCGGCGGTTCTCCTGCATATCGCCAAGGTTTTGTCACGGATAATGGCAATCTAATTCTTGATACTCATAATCTGAATATTCTCGACGCAATTGCACTAGAACAAGAGCTCAATAACATCGCAGGCGTGGTGTGTAATGGTCTGTTTGCACGTCAAGGTGCTGATTTGGCGCTGCTCGCTGGTCCAAATGGCGTGCGTGAAGTCACGCGTCAGATTTGATGTAAATTAAGCATATGCAAATGACGCAAAGGGATTCTCAAGAATGACGGTTCTTGCTGATATTCCTTTGTCAGATTCTTCTTTAGCGCCACTTCCTGAAATTGAATGGCGCGTCAATCCACGCGCCAAACGATTACGTCTGACCTTAAAAGCCGACCGTGTATGGGTGACGATTCCGCCGCGAACATCTCAAGCAACGACTGATCGTTTCCTCCGAGAAACAGATGCTTGGCTCAAAGAGCAGTGGCACAAACTTCAACAACGTAAATTACAACGTGATGCAGAGTTAGCTCAAAATCCACATCTAGCGATTAAACCCATATCTGATACTCAAATTCATCTGCCTGTTTATCAAGCCACATGGCAGATTGATGTCTCTAGTGATTTTGTACGGGTGAAGGAAGCCGGACAAATGCTACGCATTCCTGAGATCAATAAAAACGAGCATTTACGAAAATGGGTCAAAAATAAAGCGCAGTCTTATTTGCCAATACGTCTCGCCGAACTCGCGGCGCAGCATCAATTCACATATACAGGTTGCACAGTTCGACATGCCAGAACACGATGGGGCAGTTGTTCGCGATTGGGTAAGATTAATCTGAATGCATCATTGATTCTGTTGACGCCTGAATTATTAGATTATGTTTTGCTTCATGAGTTATGCCATACGCGTGAATTTAACCATTCTCCGTATTTCTGGGCAGAAATGTATGCGGTCGATCCTGCATTTAAATCACATCGCCAAGCACTCAAGCATATTGTTTTGCCATCGTGGTGGAATGAGTAGTTCATCGGACACTCGCCAAAAATGTCATTTCACTAGCAAAAAATTCCATCATCAATCGGAAAAAACAACAGATATGCTATATCGTCTGATTGATGTTTTTGATATAAAGTGACGTGCTTTTGTAGTGCGGACAAGATGAGTCTT
>JASLGO010000147.1 GCA_030150135.1 Aquirhabdus sp. | reverse complement strand
TTTTGGACCAAATTGATAGCCCGCCATCGCGGCAATTCCAAGCGCAGGCACTGATGGCCCAAGTAGCCAGAGTCGTCTTTTCTTATCGACATATTGGTTGGTTTTCTGACTATCGAAAATACCGTCTTTCATGAACGTGCTCATCTTAGCCTCCGCAAATAGCATATTCGTTGAGGTGAGTATGGTTGAATCATGCGCAATGATCTTGTCATTTATTGACATAGCATTGTCATTTTCAGACAATGAATCTAAAGCATCCGCAGAAGTCATCCATCATGAAAGTCGATCTTCCTGAAATCCCTGCACGATATTACTTGTATCTTGGCGTGGTGTTAGAGCGGGAGCATATTCACTTTAAACAGGTCTTGGAATCCGCTCATATTGACTATGAAACCATGACCAAACCTGATGCGTTACTGACTTTGGCGCAGGTTGAGCGTTTGATCACGACCGCTTTTCAAGCGTCACAACGCACTGATCTTGCGGTAGAACTCGGCAAATCGCTCAAACTCACGTCTCATGCGATTCTTGGCTATGGCATCCTGACGAGTCCGAACATCGAAACTGCGATGCGATTGGTTGCACGATATTTTCGGCTCATCATGCCGACTTTTCGGATGCAATATCAAAATGACCACAATCAGATTAACTTCATCATCCGCCCTATCGTGTCAATGAGTCCACAAACATTGGTCTTTCATCTGGAAGCGATTGCGGTGGCTTTTCATGTCGTTTTGCGTGATTTACTAGAAAATCGGATGCCGCGATATGATCTTTATTTTTCTATTCCAGAGCCTGCGCATCTCGCTCGTTACCAAGAACTCAAGGAAGCGCGTTGTCATTTTTCATGGGAGCTGACATCTGGGATTCGTTTGACACTTCCTGCTGAGGTTGGTCAGCATAAGTTGGAACTGGCTGATCCTTATTCGTTGCAAATGGTTGAAAATCGTTGCCGAGATCAGATTCGGCATTTTATGAATGATGGAAAAATTGTTGATTGGGTCAGTATGATGCTGCGTGAATCGAGTGATAGCATCACGACACTCAGCGATCTAGCGGATTTATTAAATCTGTCACCGCGCACGTTGGATCGGTATTTAAAAAATGAAGGTGTGGGATTTCGTGAACTGTCACAAAAGATTCGCCATGAAAAAGCTGTGGAGATGCTCGGGAAACCTGAACTCACGGCGACACAGATTGCTTATGAGTTAGGCTATTCTGACCTTGCTAATTTTACGCGGGCATTTAAGGCGATTGCGAAAGTTGGACCGAATGAGTTTAGAGCGGGGTTGGTGCAGGAAACGAGTAACGCTCCTCGCCCATAACTCTCAAATCCACTTATAAAGGCAACCGTCTAAAATAACAGTAAATAAACTGCTGTGTTGAACCCAAAGGAGTCTGATGAGCTACTTTCTCTTGTGCAATGAGAGCAAAAGTATGGCCAAATTCGGCATGGAGTTGAACCGCATTGTAACGCATGACAGGCAGTCCACTACATTGCTGTGGCCCATCTTCTGCAAAGGTAGCAATGATGACATGACCATCAGGTTTGACCGAACGTAGTACTGTTTGAACATACGCATGACGGTCTTCTGGAGAAGTCAGAAAATGAAAGACTGCACGGTCATGCCACACATCATAAGCCTGAAGGGGAAGCTCTGCTTTTGTAATATCAGCTTCTAACCATTGGACAGTATGAGCACGAACACCTAGTCTGGCTTTAGCTGCATTCAGCGCGGCAGCGGACAGATCTAAGACGGTAATATTTTGGTAATGCTCAGCTAAAAGATCATCTACAAGCGTAGAAGCACCACCACCGACATCAATCAAGGATGCTGAACAAGACACACCAGTCTGTTGAATAAATCGAAGGGAGTGATCAGCGTGTTTTTGATACCAGCTCACCGCATCGGTAGCTTTTGTGGAATAAACATGTTCCCAATGATCTTTTGGTTGCATGACCTCTCCAAGACATATTGTGATTAATGCATCTTATGAAGTAAAAATAGAAAAAGATAGTTAGCGTAGCGTGGGTTTTAACCCACAATTTATATTTGTATCGTGAATTCAAGGAAATTTTAAAGCGACATTCAAAATGTTGACCTAAATTTAATCAAGTTTTCAAGCATATGCAGCTCGTGGGTTGAAACCCACGCTACGTTAAACTCTTTCACAAAACGATCAAAAACAAAACGCCCCGTAGGGTTTTGGACCTTACGGGGCGTAAATTCACCACATCTGACCTTACGACACCACTTCCTGCTGTTTCACTGATGGCTTTGCTTTCGCAGATGCCGCAGGACGATCTGAACCGTAAATCACTTGATAATCATTCAAATCCAATGACTTCAAGCGCTCTTTCAGCTTCGCCAATGACCAAGGCCATGCCGCGAAGTTACGACCATTTTCATCCAGATAGTAGCTCTTACAACCGCCTGCATTAAACACGGTGGTTTTAATATGCTTCTGCACCAAATCATTATGTTTCTTAATAACTTCAGGCTTCACCATCATCTTGGTAATGCCCTGCAACTTCATTTTCATCAAACCATCAATGATGAAATCAAGCTGCGCTTCCGCCAAGCCAATAAATGAATCATAGACCAACACGTTTGGCCCAAGAACCAAGAACGCATTCGGTACATTTTCGATGCTCGCACCCAAGTAGGCTTCAGGTGAAGTATTTTTCCAAAGATCCGCCAAGACCTGACCTTTATCATTCGACACACGCTTACCAATCGGCGGATGCGATACTTCAAAACCTGTACCCCAGATGATGACATCCACCTCATGGCGTTCGCCATTGGCTGCAATCACCGTATTGCCTTCAACTTTCACCAAACCATGCGGAATCAAGGTGGTATTCGGTTGTTGCAATGCTGGGTAATAGTTGTTTGCAAACAATAAACGCTTACAACCAATCGTGAAGTTGGGTGTGACGTTTTTTAGCAATTCAGGGTCTTTGACCTGAGCTTTCAGTACTTGTTTGAACAGCTCACCTACGGGCTTCAACACTGCTGGATTGCGCAGACCAAAGTTAATCGCATTCAGTGACTGTGCCACTGCCTTACGCCAACCCTTTTGAATAATTGGAAATTTGGCAATGATGGATTTGCTGAAATCACCGAGATCGGTATCTGGTTTTGGCACGATCCAAGGTGCAGTACGTTGGAATACATACAGCTCTTTTGCCAATGGTTGAATCTGTGGCACAAACTGAATCGCTGATGCACCCGTACCAATCACCGCAATCCGCTTGCCTGTTAAATCATAGTCATGATTCCACTTGGCAGAGTGGAACATTTCACCGGTAAACGTATCTAGTCCTTCCAGACGTGGAATTTGTGCTTCAGTGATCGGTCCTGTAGCAAACACAACGGTTCTAGACAGATACTGCCCGCTTGTCGTTTCCATGACCCATAGATGACGTTCGTCATCCCATACTGCACTCAAGAGTTCGGTGTTAAACTCAATGCGTGACTTCACATTAAAATTTTCGCTGACCTCTTCCAGATAGCTCAGAATTTCTGGCTGTCTTGCAAACAGATGACTCCATTTGGCACTCGGCGCAAATGAGTATGAATACAAGGACGATGGCACATCACAGCCGCAGCCTGGATAAGTGTTTTCACGCCATGTTCCACCGACACGGCTGGCTTTTTCAATGATCTTGTAATTGCTATACCCTTCTTTATCCAAACGAATAGCTGTCGCAATCCCAGAAATACCTGCACCGACAATAAAGGTATCAAAGATATGTGCAGAATGATCTGCGGTTTTCTCAGTAGAATTTGCGGTTTTAATTTGAGCTGTCATAGACGTTTACCTATAAAAACTTATGGTCAACTCCTTCCCCATTAGGGGGAAGGTTGGGATGGGGGTGTTATTTAACAAACTTGTAAGACGTACCCAAAAACTTGGTATACAAACTCGGCGAAGCGCGTTTCATCAACCAGAACAACTTGGCGTCGATCTGAGGAATGGTATACAGCTCGTCTTTATCCAGACGATCAAGCGTCAGTTTTGCCACAGAATCACTGGTTGTCATCGCAAAATTCATCAAAGCATGATCAGCAAGTTTGGAGTAACGATCTGGAATACGACCATTCTTGATGATGTTGGTCGGTACCAAGGTTGGACACAACACATTGACCTTGATGTTGGATTTTCTCAGTTCGGCTGACAGCGTTTCTGACAGTGCACGAACGCCTGCTTTGGTGACGTTGTACGCGGTCATTTCAGGTGCTGCGGTATAAGACGCGGCTGATGCGACATTGATAATCGCGCCATAACCCAGTTGTTTAAACTTCGGTACGAAGTAATGACAACCATGAATCACGCCCCACAGATTGACGTGCATACACCATTTCCAATCTTCTAGTGTTAACTCATCAAACTTGCCGCCAAGACCGACACCCGCATTGTTAATCACCAGTGTAGTCGGATGTTGCATCAATTCTTCAGCCTGTTCGGATAATGCTTTTACTTGTTCGGCATCACCCACATCACATTTCAGTGCAAAACCCTTCGCACCGATCTGATTTAGAAGCTTGACGGTTTCTTCTGCCGCAGCCAGATTGATGTCTGCACAGACGACTGTGCCGCCACGTTTGCCGATTTCCAGCGCAAAGCTGCGACCAATGCCACTGCCCGCGCCTGTCACTACGGCATACGCTTGCTGACTCGGTTTCTTACTTTTCTTACCAAATAGACCCATGATTGACCTCAAAATTCTGTGAAACAGCCATATTGATATAATGGCTGCCAATGGTGATCATGCTTAAGCAGCTTGCACTTTAGGCGTAAACTCTCTGACGAAGTAAGGATGTATTGACCCACCTTCTGACAGCAGTTTCTTTTTGTAGTACTCCAGATACTCAGTCGTATCATGGTCATTCGGGTGGAAATCGCGGCGCAAGTAATCAAAAATCTGACGTTGAGTACTGCCGAATACGCCATCTTTAAGACCAAAAACGAGTCCAACACCACGTTTGGCATCTTTCCAGAATTTCTTGGTCAGCATTTCTTGTGGTTTACGGAACACAGGCACAAGGAACGCCGCAAACGGAACCAAGCCCAGAATCGTTCCGTATGCCAGCAAGAAGCCACTGATACGGAGCGGATAGCTACCATTCAGGACTTGATAGACATCATAAGCAATGTCTTTATGCTCAGACTCTTCCAGCATGTGCCACATCCATAACGCACGAGATTTAGCATCATCCGTATAATAAAAATTCTTCTCATGCTTCATCATGTATTCAGCAAGAACCGCCGTAAAATGCTCAATACCTGCCATCATGGACAGCTTCAACGGCTGAGGAAAACGCAGGAATACATGCTTAAAGAATTGCTCACCTAGGAAACGATAAAACGTCACTGGATAATCAACATCTTTAATTGCATCGTTGTATTCATTGTGAAGTTTGGAGTGAATGGCTTCCTGACCAATCAATGCTGTCACACGTTGTTTCAACACAGGATCCGTCAGTAAATTACGATGATGGCGTGCCGTTTCGATCACCAGATCTTCACCGTAAGTCAGGAAAACAGACAGTGTGGCAAAGAACAACGTCGCAAATTGATTGTTCATATAAAATTCGACGTCAACCTTATAACCATCGAATCCAATATCTAAATGACGAATCGGAATTGGCTCTTTACTCGCAAAATCAGATACTTGATTCCGTGATTTGGCTTTAGATTTTTTGAGCATAGCGCTTTTGATTGCTGGTGCATTCATAGCAATTTTTTCCTTTGAATCTAGTAGTCTACTGACGCGCATCGGCGATGCTAAAGATTGGGAGATCAAACTTAAATTTGACGTAACTTTTGTCGGAGTCATCACACTTAAGTCAGACCTGATACAGGGATACTCGGGACATTGGCGACGAAAATATCGTATACCGAACTTTTGTTCGGATTCAATTCGGATACCTAAGATGGATTGGAGATCATCGACCCAATCAATTGAACAGCGCAGTCATATTCAACGCAGGCGAAACATGAGTAATTGTTAATCGACTTAATTATACTCAAGGTCATTTTATCGCGTCCGGAACTCATCATGACCACTGAAAAAACCGCATGTATCTTGTGCTCACGCAATTGCGGCCTAGAAGTGAAAATTGAAGATGGTCAATTCACCAGCATTCGAGGCGATAAAGATCATCCGCTGACCAAAGGTTATATCTGTCAAAAAGCCGCACGTTTAGAACATTATCAAAACCACGAAGACCGACTCCAACACCCTTTAAAACGTCAAACAGATGGAAGTTTCCAGCGCGTCAGTTGGGACGAGGCATTAGACGATATTGCTCAGCGTTTACTGACTCTACGTCAGCAGCATGGCGGTGATGCCTTTGCGTTTGTCGGCGGTGGCGGCCAAGGCAATCATTTGGGCGGCGCTTATAGTCGCCAAATCCTCGCAGCGATGAAAAGCCGCTACTCGTATAACTCGCTAGGACAAGAAAAAACAGGCGATTTCTGGGTCAATGGACGATTGTTTGGTCACCAAACTTGCCATACCACCGAAGATGTGGAACATGCCGATTATGTTCTATTTATTGGCACCAATCCGTTTCAGGCACATGGGATTCCCAATGCGCGCGATACCCTGCGCGATATCAGAAAAGATCCAACGCGAACCATGGTGGTCATTGATCCTCGTCGCTCAGAAACTGCAAAACAAGCAGATATCCATTTACAGTTAAAACCCGGCACAGACGCTTATCTGATGTCTGCGATATTGGCGATTATTGTCCGCGATAATCTGCATGACCGTGATTTCTTGGCGAAGCATTGCACAGGATTTTCTGCCCTTGAACAAGAGCTGAAAGCAATTCCGATTGAAGACTATGTCCAGCGCGCAGATGTACCACTGGCAGATGTTGAGCGGGTTGCCCGTGATTTTGCCACCGCGCGCAAGGCCTGCGTACGGATTGATTTGGGAATCCAGCACACCCCCAATACCACGCTCAATGGTTACCTCGAAAAACTGCTTTATCTCATCACAGGAAATTTTGGCAAGCAAGGTGGCAATAATCTACACACCATGTTCTTACCCATTTTGGGACATACCGATGAGCGTAGAACCCAGAACGGCAAAAAGAAAGGCAAATCACTGAAACTCACTGCATACCATAAAATGCACCCGATTGCGGGGATTTATCCGCCGAATATTTTGCCTGATGAAATCGAACTGGCAGGTGAAAATCGGATTCGTGCCATTTTTGTGGATAGTGCCAACCCCCTGCTCACCTATGCCAATACCGACGCATTTGAACGATCATTTAAACAGCTTGAATTGCTCGTCGTAGTAGATGTTGCGATGACCGAAACCGCACGATTAGCGCATTACGTGCTGCCTGCGGCATCCCAATTTGAGAAATGGGAAGCGACTGGCTTTAATCTGGAGTTTCCTGAAAACGCATTTCATTTGCGTCACACGCTATTTCCTACATTCGCTGACACCTTGAGCGAACCTGAAATCTATACGCGATTATTAGAAAAAATGAAGATGATTCCAAATCGTTTTCCAAAACTCGAACGCATCGCCAGATTAGAGCCGAAAGCCTCCGCGCACCTCGCTTATATGGGTGCACTGGGCGCAACATTAATACGCAACAAAGCGTGGATACCTTACGCTGCGTCGATCGTTTATCGTACATTGGGCAAAGCCTTGCCTAATGGTGCTGCTGCGACTGCACCACTGCTTCCGCTAGCGATACAGTATGCCAATACCCATTACCAAGCGGTTCGCCGTGCAGGGCATCAGGGCAATCGCTTAACGCTGGGCACATCATTATTCCGTGCGATTCTGAATCGTCGAGAAGGCACGATCATTAGTCATCACGAAATGAAAGACGTCTGGTCACTGATTAAAACCCCAGATCAACGCATTCATCTCGAGATTCCTGAGATGTTGGCAGAATTGCGGGCATTGCAATCCACACCTGCGTCTCGAACAGACTATCCATTTATTCTCATGGCAGGTGAACGACGCAGTTATAACGCCAATCAGATTTATCGTGATCCAAAGTGGCGGAAAGTTGACCCACATGGTGCAATGCGAATGCATCCAGAAGACGCAAACCGCCTTGAATTAACCGACGGCGCTCAAGCGATTTGTGAATCAGAAAATGGGCAGATTCCCGTGTTCATTGAAATTGATGATTCTGTACGACAAGGGATGGTTACACTGCCACACGGCTATGGCATGCGTTACAAAGACAGTGCACCGATTGGCCCTGAGTTAAATCGACTCACATCAAGTAGCCATTGTGACCCATTGTCCAAGACACCATTCCATAAACACGTTCCTGTGCGCATCTTCAAAAAGGAAATATCAGAATCGGAAGCCGCCACATCATAGATCGATGGAAATGGTTGTTAATAAACCTTGATGCCTTCTCCGAAGGCTTTCATCCAACTGCGATCAGCAGGATCAGGGAGTAACCGCACACCACGGAAGAAACTTCTAACAGCCACTTTGACGGCTCGCTCTTGTGTTGCAGAAGGCTCTCGTAATTGCAACCTTTGCCTTACTTCTGGATCAATGAGGGCATAAAACAGACCCTCACCCCATGATTGTAGCGGCTTTGGATACCAATACTCTGCCCATTCTTTTGCTAACGCTTCAATGACGATCGTTGCCGCAGGTGTCGGTAAGAAATGACGATTCTCGTAATCCAACATCCATGCGAGAAAGTCATCTTGGATTGCAGGAATATCTTGGATACCCATCAGCTCGCCTACTTTTCGCCATAGCTGGAACTGAGCCTCCAATTCCGCTGTCGTTAGCCCATGCTTGCCTGCAAGGCGCTCAGATAAACGGCGCGGCAAGCATGCCAGCGTCGATAAGGTATATAAAAATAGATCATTGCTGATCTTAAAATGCTTATGAATATTGCTCATCTTGGCAATAATCTTTTGCCCTTCTGCATCATCACCATGCTGATAGATCAAACCGAAGAACACCAATGTTTCAAAATTACGCTGGCGGGTATGTTTGACGATCGTGCCTGATCCATCACGATATAACACTGCCGCGATCTTTGGATCACCCATGTTAAAAGCAAATGCCGCAGAAAATAGCGCATGAATAAACATGGGTTGACCAAAACGCACTTCAAACGTTAATTGCGCATAACGCCGCGCATCACGGATAGGATCTAGTCCTGCCAGTTCTTTTCTTGCCCAAAATAAATCACGCATAGCAGCTTCTCCATGATTCCTTATTCATCAAGAGACACTATAATGTGATGAATTAGTCGCATTCAAATCGCATTTTAAAGAAGGCTAAACATGCGTAAATTACCGAAACAAGCCCGCTCACGGCTGTTAGTCAACCAGATGATTGATGCAACAGCGCTCGTGATTGCCAAGCAAGGCTTAGCTTCGGCGACAACTGCACGAATTGCAGAATGCGCAGGAATTAGTATTGGATCTTTATATCAATATTTTGATTGTAAAGAAGATTTATATAAAGCATTACTCGAACGGATCGTTGATCAACTGATTCTTCTCATTGACAAACAAAACGTAGCAGATCAACAGCTTACATTATCACAATGGGTCACCATGCTCTTAAACGATGTATGGGACTATCTGGCCGCAGATCGTGGTTTATACCTACAAGTCATTCGCAATTGGTCACAGCTCGACTTTATGGATGGCATGGATATCCTAGAACAAAAGATGCTGACGACTCTAAGCGTCTACTTCTTGCATCAACCCACTCGCATTAATAGCAACATTGCGAACTTACCTTCGCGACTCTACATTTTGACCAATAGCATTTTGTTTACAGTTGTACGTTATATCAGCAAACCCTCTCCACTCATGAGTCGCGAATCACTCATTGCAGAATTTGCCCATTTGGTCGAAAAATCATTGTCCGATTAAATCTAAGATCAATGAGAGGTAAAAATTGTCGATTTTTTCAACATAAAAAAATCCGCCTGATCACAAGCGGATTTTGATCATGATGTTGAATGCGTAGACTTCTAACACATCATCGCGATAAGCTTATTTCTGCTTAAACTCAATATCCACGCGACGATTCGGTGCCAAACACGTCACCAATTTTTTCTGATTGGTTTCAGAACATTGCACTACGGGGTCAGCACTTCCTTTTCCTACGGTATTGATCTTAGCTGCATCGACACCTCGGACAACCAGATAATCTTTAATCGTTTCAGCACGCGCTGTAGAGAGCTTCACGTTATAAGCATCACCACCAATTCGGTCGGTATATCCTGTGATTGTCACACTGTCTAAAGTCGCATCATTCGATTTCAACTGATCCGCAAAAGTTCTTAAAGTATCCTTCACAGACTCAGGCAAGTCTTTCAATTTGGATTGATTAAATCCAAAAAGCATATTGGTTGGTATCGATAATTTTGGCTGATCAGGTAGAGGCATTGGTGATTGTGTTTGTGTTGGTGTTGGCGCTTGCACTGCTGCCTCCGCCTGAGTCTGCGTACTACCTGGACGTGGTGGATGTAAGTGATCAACACAAGCCTGACTATCAAAGTAACTTCCAGAAACACGCTGATGATCATCAAATTGAATCAAATACTGGCACACCAACTCACGTTTATCCAATTCACTAAACTTAAAAATATAACTCATACTCTGTGCGGTCACGATACTCGCATGTAATTGCGAACTCCCGACCAACAATCGAACTTGCTCTCTCGTTAGACCCACAGCCATGTCATTCAAGTCACCCTCATTCGCATAAAAATGTGCTTTAAGGAATGGTGCTGCTTTGTCTTTCTGAGGGAACTTAATTGAAGGATCGAAACCATTGATTGTCGCAAATGCTGAAGCACTGAGACCAATCAGCAACGACATTAGTCCTAGTTTTTGCATAAACTTATGCATAAGAAACCTCAAATGATCAATGTATTAGAGAAACAGTAGTCGTCATTTCGCCACGAAAGATCAGCGATTCACGCCGCCCATTTATGAAACCTAAAAGGTTTCATGATGTCGATCAAGAATAGACAAGAGAAACGGTATCGACGCATACGACATGCTCGATCCACAATTGATATCACAATGCTGAAGATGATTTTCCGACCGAAAAATCTGAGAGGATTCTTTCATTGCGGATTCCGTTCCGTAAATTCATCAAATTCTATGATGCAAACTTGCAGGAAAGTACGCCAAAAATATTTAACGAAAATTTGCAAATTCAATAGAATATTGACTTGTTTGGTCAATATCGACCAGACAAACTCCTATACCATCAAAAAGAATAACGGAAACTGACACACAATACAATTAAATAGAACAAGCAGCCCCCTTAACCCAACTTGAGAAAAAGAGTAAACTGAATCATTTTTGTACAAACATGTCTAATCATCCTCCACCTAGAAATTAGGTTAAGTCGTGGTTCCTTTGAGTGGATAATATGCTCGTTAATCGTTTAATTTCTAAAGTTGGAATCCTTCTAGAATCATCACCCGTTAAAAGATCGATGATTATTCCTTACTTTCTTTTATTCGTATTTAGTCAATATTTACTCTTTGATGTTTATTGGATCTTTCACCCATCACCTTACATAAACACCCAGATTATCGAAAAATATATTCCTTTCAAGATCGTATGTATCGTGATTACACTCATCATACTGTCTCTGAGAAACAAATTAGAAGCTTCACGCCGTGCACAACAATGGGTTCCCTATTTATTTACTTCATTCTATTTAATCAGCCTAATGGTTCTAGGCTACATCATCGGACATTTATCCGTCATAGCAGGCGTAGTCATGGCGGCTGCACCATTATTCTCGATTATCTTGTTCAAGGATCAAGTAACCCTTTTATTGCTCGTCCTCGGAAAAATTAGCTTTCTCTTGATCTGTGCGTTATACATCGCAAATATATTGCCCTACGCGCCGCTATTCATATTTGATGCAATACCCGATCAGCACGCAAAGTTATTTTATTTCTTGTGCACATCATTTTTGATGGCGCCTCATTATTTCAGCTTTGTCGGCACAACCTACCTGATCGTGAAATACTGGCAATCAAGAGAAGAAAATTACCGCCAACTTAGCGTCACTGACAATCTGATGGAAATGGCAAACCGTCGTGGGATCAGCGCACATCTAGCTCAAGAAAAATCCAAGCAAATCGAATCACAGCCGCTTTCGATTATTTTAGCTGACATCGATTATTTTAAAAAAGTGAATGATACCTATGGTCACGCAGCAGGTGACGTTGTATTACGCCATGTTGGCGAAAGCATTAAAGCGGCATTACGCGACTCAGACCAAGTGGGCCGATATGGTGGAGAGGAGTTTCTCATTGTCTTGCCCAATACGAGTTTAGATAGCGCAAGACACATTGCTGAACGCTGCCGACTCATCATAGAACATGAAGTCATTTCTGTCCAAGAAGAGCAACTCATCCATATCACAAGTAGTTTTGGAGTGTACTGCTCAACAAATCGCGATGAAGATATTTTAGAAATGATTCACTACGCAGATATACAACTATATCGAGCCAAAGAAAGCGGTAGAAATCGTGTGTGTATTGAAGATGACGTTGCTGTGGCTTAAATAGACTGAGTCACAAGCAACTGCACTATTCCCACACTATCCGCTGTCCCAACTGACTCCACTTTTCTAAATAAGCGGCATAATTTGCTTCGATGATATGACGTCTAATCTTTAATGTTGGAGTTAAAAAACCATTTTTAGACGTCCATGGATCATTAATTATAACCAGACAATCCAGTTTTGCATGAGACTCCAATTCAGCATTGGTTTCTCGCAACAAACTCTTCAGCTCGATCTCAATGTTATGGCGCTCGTTTTCTGTCAACTGACTTGGGCGACCGTGCGCGAGCATGACCAGCGCAATCGGTTGTGTCAATCCAGTACCGCAAACACACACTGCGGAAATCAGAGTATGACGACCCAAGCGACGCTCAATCGGCAGAGGGGCTATATATTTGCCTTTTAAGGTCTTAAATATATCTTTCACTCGCCCCGTGATGGTTAGACGACCTTGAGTATCTTGTACTCCTTTATCTCCTGTACGCAAAAAACCATCGCTTGTGATTGTCTCTGCCGTGAGTTTGTCATTTTTGAAATAACCTAGCATCATGGCAGGACTTTTGACCAATATCTCACCCGTCGTATCGATTCTGCATTCCACCCCAGGATAAGGTCGACCCACATCCAGACCCGAATGATCATCGCCCAAACGCGTTCCATGAGAATATCCAAAATCCTCAGTCATACCATACGCTTCATTTAGCTCTAATCCTAAACTGCGATACCACGCAATGATATTGGCAGGCATTGGCGCTGAAGCGGTGAACGCTATACGAACCTGATCAAGACCCAATTCAGCAAGCATGGTATGTTTTGCGAATTGGTTAATTTTAGGTAGCTTAAAAATAAAACTCTGCGCAATCAGTGGCACACGCTTATTAATATCTAAATAGAACTTGATCCATATCCGTGGAACGGCAAGAAATATGGTTGGTCTGGCACGACGAATATCATGAACAAAGCTCTCTTTTGAATGCACAAAAAAGATCGTAGAACCATAATAAAGCGATAACGCCTCAACAAATATCCGCTCGGCAACATGAGCCAGTGGTAAATGTGAAAGCAATCGATCTGCGGAGTTAAAGGAAAATAACGAATTAAGCTCACCACCCGGTGCCAGCATCGATGCAAAACTATGCATGACGCCTTTTGGTAAGCCAGTACTTCCAGAGGTATAGATAATGCTGGCAAACGCCGCAGGATCAGGCAAAACCACATTTTCCAATGGCTCAACCGTCTGAATCAGATCTTCCCATAGCGGAGCACCTTGATACTCTGGCGCCAGCGGCAAACGAATACACGGCAGACTCTCTGGGATAATCTCTCGAACTTGATACCAGCTATCTGTTTGACCATCCAGCTTGCCGATAAATAACAACTTCGCTTCACTATGAAACAAAACATGCTGGGCGGTTTCGTAAGTCAGCGTACTGTACAATGGTACGGAAACATGACCCGCCATCCAGATCGCCAAATCCGCCATAATCCAATGCGCGCTGTTCTTGCCATAAATCGCAATCTGACTCCGCGGAGGTAATTCTAGACTCAGTAAATACGCCGCCATCCGCCGCACTTGGTCATCAACTTCAGCCCATGTGTAATGCACAACCTTGCCATCATCGACAGGCTGAGTCATAAACGTTTTTTGAGGCTGACGTTTTGCCCAATATTGCAGACAATGCAGCTGAGTTGCTCTGGTATCACACTGTTCGAGTTGTTCTAATGCGGTCATCTGTGTCGTACTCATCATGCGTATTTACTGCGACTGTGTCATAGCGTGTCTTTATCAGACATTATAAACACAGTTGTACACAAATGATGAGAAAGCCAGTACGATAAAACCAGTCTTTATAAACCTAGCTGCTTGGCAATCACTTCATTCATAATTTCATGTGTTCCGCCACCAATCGATAAAATCCGATTATCACGATATAAGCGCTCAACCAATGATTCACGCATAAAGCCCATGCCACCAAAAATCTGAGTCGCCTCATACGTCACAAAATCACTGGTTCGCGTGGCAAAGTTCTTCGCCATCGACACCTCTTTGACCGCAGGAATCCCTGCTTGAATCCGCGCAGCAACACGATAATTAAACTCACGGCTAGCTTCGACTTGAGTTGCCATATCTGCCAATTTATGACGAATCACCTGCATCTTCGATAGAGGCTTACCAAATGCTACTCGCTCTGGCACATAACGTAGGCACTCCTCTAACGCCAATTGCGCAGTCATATTTGCCATCACCGCCAAATTAAGTCGTTCCATCTGAAAGTTGGTCATGATGGCAAAGAAACCTGCATTTTCAGCACCAATCAGATTACTCTTAGGTACTTTCACATCATCAAAAAACAATTCAGCGGTATCAGACGCCCACCAGCCCATTTTTTGTAAAGGGTTACCTGTGGTAAAGCCAGACATGCCTTTTTCCATCAGCAGCAAACTGATCCCACCATACCCTTCGCCGCCTGTGCGCACAGCAACCGTATAGTAATCCGCCCGAATCCCTGACGTGATAAAGGTCTTTGCGCCTGACACACGATAAAAATCCCCATCGCTGACCGCACGTGTCTTGATATTCGCAACGTCTGAACCGCCATTTGGCTCAGTAATCGCTAGTGCAGCAATCTTGTCACCACGTAGCAGTTCAGGCACAACACGTTGCTGCATGGCTTCACTCCCCCATTTCACGATCGGTGGTAAAGCAATATCCAATGAACCCAGCGCCGCGACTAAACCACCTGAACCCGATCGCATCAGCTCTTCACTGGCGGCAACCTTCATAAAGACGTCGCCCTCGCCAACACCACCAAGATGTTCAGGGTAACCTAGCCCCAGAATCCCCGCTTCGCCAGCACGTTGATACAACTCCCGAGGGAAAGTTCCAGCCTCCTCCCATTCACGAATATGAGGTGCAATATGCTCCGCGACAAACTTACGAATCGTTGTACGGACTTGTTCGTGGGTTTCATTGAAATAGGCAATAAATTCGCTCATGGTGCTGACCTGTAGGTTTTTCTGGGCAATTTTAAGTGGAACAAATCACGAGTATGCTGACGGCAATCAAGCAAAGCAAGCGCTTGGTTTGTTATTTTGAATAGCAAAAACTACCAACTCTAAGTATCTCTAATCAGTGCAATGGGTGATTTGTTAGATAGGTTTTAAATGAAAAAAGGTGCTCTTCATACCAGAAGAAGATGTTGATCGATCAATTTGTAGAGGTCACATTTTCTCGTGACTCTAACTCCCAAATTCCACTGACTTGTCGCTTCATTTTGAATCGCCAAGTATTCACCTGTTCTGATTGAACTGGTCGGAACATGGCCGTGAATTCAAGTGTTTCTGGAGTTGGCATCTTCCATTGATCAACACTCACTGTATCTGCACAGTTATTCACAATCGTATTCTGCGTGATCGGAGATGGATTGATAAAACTCGGCTTATTTGGAAATAGTGGTGCAGCAACTGGAACAACCCGATTCCCTTGCGCACAAGACGCTGATTCCACGGCACTCTGTATTGGAGACTGTGCGCTGACAATCATCTGTTGAATTGCATCGCTGTCAGAACCCGCACCTTGTGCAATTTCATTGATAATCACGGCGCGTTGCTCAGCTGTTGGGCTGAGTAAATCAGAAGTTGGTTTGGAGGTTGTTTTGACAACATCAGCAATCGCGTGAAGTGCGGTCAACACATCGACGGTATTCGACACAAGTGTTGGATCAAGTTCGGCATGAACGGCTTGAGAAAGGAACGTCATTGCAAACGCTCCTGCTGCTAAACGCGATTTGATGCGCTTTTTCATGATTGCCAAAATAGATGAAATTATGTCTATTATTATAGGGAAGCCTAGCTATTCCTGCTATGTCATTCATAAAAATAGCCTGATCAATACATAGGATTTTTGTTAGCAAATACGACGAATATTGTGTTTAATCAATCTATCTATCGAACTTAATCATGACTCATACAATGGAACGCATTTTATATAAAAGGACAAAATCATGTTCCAGCAAAAATCTTTCTTGACCAAACTGTTCATTGTCAGCTTAACTCTATCTGCATTTACGTCAGTCTATGCAGAAAACAGTATCAATTGCTCAAAAGCACAATTACCCGATGAAAAAGCCATTTGCCGCAGTGTTGAACTCCAAAAACTCGATGTGAAAATGACGACTCTATTTGAGGTTTCTGGACATCTCATGGCGATGGGCAGTCGTGGTGCGATGCAAGATCGACAATATGTCTGGCTCAAAAATCGTCATCTATGCAAAGCAAATATAGCCTGCCTAAAACAAAGCTATAACGATCGAATTGATGAATTGAATCAAGGGTTGGATGAGATTTATAGTCGCGGGCCGTTTTAAAGCATAATTCCCAAATATAAATTTGAGATTTATTTTTGATTACATTGTGTATGACCAATAAGATTCCATGATTTATTTTTTTCAAACAATGATAGTTTCGCTTTGATTTACAGACAATTTAACAAAGGTCTTTTTAATTTAATAGGTATCTTATGCAACAGCTTTTAGGATCTTATTTGTCTCTGTTGCCGCATAAGAGCAGTTAGAAGGAGGGAAAATATTGGGCAATATAACGAGAAACCAGCATTACGTCCCACAATTTTTATTGAAAGGTTTTGACGAAAGCTCATCTACTGGAAAAATCAATATATATGATATTCCTCGCGAACAGATCAGGATTAATCAAGCAATTAGTAACGTATTTTCACAAAACTACTTCTACGATAAAGATAATGTAGTAGAAAACTACTTGAGTGAAAATGTAGAAGGTCCTGCTTCTGTAGAAATAGAAAAAATACGAAATAATGATTTATCGTCATTAAACTCGAATAGTAATTTAATTACATTTATGTGCTGTCAAAATACAAGGACACCTGAGTCAAAAGAAGATGCTTTAAATTTTATAAATGCTCATTTCGAACAGATGATCTCAAAAATGAGTGATCTGAATGATTGGGATATTAAAAATCCTGAAAAATTTAGAGTGCTTCCTTCTGGCAAGGACGCTATGAGGGACTTTACCGGACTAGTTGCATTAAGTGGCGTTATTGATTCCTTAGGGATGCAAGATCTACGATTCCATGTCTTGACAAATCATACCGAACTGGAATTTGTAATTTCAGATCATCCAATTGCACGATATAACTGGTTATATATAAACCTAAATACTGGTCAAGCTGCAAGCATGGCAGCAAAAGGTGTCCAGATGTTCCTTCCTGTTACGCCAAGAATTACTCTCTGCGCTTATGACGCATCAACTTACAAATACGGTAATAAACGATATGATTATTCAGAGCTTAATAACATTAAAGATGTAGAGTGGCTAAATCAATTGCAAGTTCGGCCCGCTCAGTCATTCATTGGATTTGGAAATGATAAGCAATCTAGTTATGTACAAAACTTAGCTAAAAAATACAACGGTAAGCGGATATACGAGAGGAAGAGTAAAGAACTGTATGAGGTAGAGCTAGATGACGGAAATATAAAATCATGCCATCTCGTATATACTACGCAGATGAAGTTAGGCTACAAACCTAGTTTTATGAGATTACTCAAGAAAGCAAGAGTGTACTCAGGATCCTATACTGAGAGAAATCCAGAGCTTGCTCGATTTCTTGATGATTTACGAAGGAAAAAATAGCTGGATCTAACAATTGGCTTGAGTTCGGGATAACTAAAGGTAATAGAGAAAAACTCATAAAAAATCCCCGCACATTGGCGGGGATTTTTTATTCAACAATCAAAAAACGTCTAATTAAACACGTTCAATGATCGTTGCGATACCTTGACCCAGACCGATACACATGGTTGCAAGACCGATTTGAGTATCTTGCTGTTCCATGACGTTCAAGAGTGTTGTGGTGATACGCGCACCTGAACAGCCCAGTGGGTGACCGAGTGCAATTGCACCACCGTTCAAGTTGACTTTGTCTTGTTTGTCGAGCAAATCAAGCGCTTTCAGAACTGACAAGCCTTGTGCTGCAAATGCTTCGTTCAGTTCAACCGTTTGGATATCGTTCATGGTCAAGCCAGCACGTTTCAGCGCTTTTTGAGTTGCAGGTACTGGACCGTAACCCATGATTGCAGCATCACAACCTGCAACTGCCATTGAGCGAATCACTGCACGAGGTTTCAAGCCCAATGATTGTGCTTTTGCAGCACTCATCAGAAGCATTGCAGATGCACCATCAGACAGTGCTGATGAAGTTGCAGCAGTCACTGAGCCACGTGGATCGAACGCTGGACGTAAGCCTTTGAATGCTTCAAGGTTAGCATCTGGACGAATCACTTCGTCGATTTCGCACAATACGCGGAAACCATTTTCATCATGACCTTCAACACCGATGATTTCGTTCTTGAAACGACCTGCTTCGGTTGCAGCCCATGCGCGGCGATGTGACTCAACACCGAACTCGTCTTGCATTTCACGGGTAATGCCGTTCATACGACCGAGCATTTCAGCAGTTAAGCCCATCATGTTCGATGCTTTTGCATAATGCTTCGATGCTTCTGGATTCAGATCAATACCATGCATCATGCCGACGTGACCCATGTGCTCTACACCACCAATGATGAAAATATCACCTTGGTTAGTCGCGATTTGAGCCGCAGCAGTATGAATCGCTTGCATTGAAGAACCACACAAACGGTTAACAGTTTGACCTGAAACAGTTTTTGGCAAATCAGCGAGCAAACCAATGTTACGCGCGATATTCATACCTTGTTCTAAGGTTTGATTCACACAACCCCAGATCAAATCTTCAACTTCGTTCGGGTCAAAACCTGGGTTACGAATCAACAGTGCACGGACCAGTTCTGCTGACAAGCTGTCTGCGCGAACGTTACGGAACATACCATTTTTGGTACGACCCATGGCAGAGCGCACGCCATCAACAATAACCACATCACGTGGATTTAACGTTGTCATAGTATCGCTCCTTAACCGTAGAATGATTTGTTAGCTGCTGCCATATCGCGCAGCATTTGTGGGGCTTCGTAGGCTTTGCCTAAGTGAGCATATTTGTCACAGAGTGCAACGTATGCTGCAACACCGACTTGATCAATGTAACGTGCTGCGCCACCACGGAATGGAGGGAAGCCAATACCCATGATCAGAGCCATATCTGCTTCAGCAGGGGTAGCAACGATCTTGTCTTCCAAGCAACGAACGATTTCGTTACACAGCGCAACCATCATACGATCAATGATTTCTTGTGCATCAAATTCGCGCTTGATGCCAGTAACCACAGGTGCCAACAGCTCATAAGTTGTTGGATCAACTTTCTTGGCTTTTTTACCTTTTTTGTCTGCAACGTAAACATAGAAGCCTTTGTCATTTTTCTGACCCAGACGTTTGTTTTCGTACATGACTTGGATTGAACCTTTGAAATCAGGTTTCATGCGATCTGGGAAACCAGCTGCCATCACGTCTGCACCGTGTACGCCAGTGTCGATACCGACCACGTCGATCAGGTATGCAGGACCCATTGGCCAGCCGAATTTTTCCATGACTTTGTCGATTTGTTGGAAATCTGCGCCGTCTTTCACGAGCAAATCAAACGCACCGAAGTAAGGGAACAATACGCGGTTTACCAAGAAACCTGGGCAGTCATTCACAACAACAGGCACTTTGCCCATTTTTTGCGCCAACACCACAGTCGTTGCAATCGCTTCGTCTGATGATTTTTCACCGCGAATGACTTCAACCAATGGCATCATGTGTACTGGGTTGAAGAAGTGCATACCGACGAAGTTTTCAGGACGTTTCAGGTTTTTAGCCAATGACGTAATTGAAATGGTTGAGGTATTTGAAGCAAGGATGGTTTTGTCATGAACCAAAGTTTCAACTTCTGACAGAACTGCTGCTTTCACTTTTTCAAGTTCAACAACTGCTTCGATAACGATATCAACTTCTTTGAAGTCACCGTAGTTCAGTGTTGGGCGGATACGTGACAGGGTTTCACCCATTTTCACTGGGGTTAAACGGCCTTTGGTCACTTGACCAGCAAGCAGTTTAGTCGCTTCGCCCATACCGAGTGCAAGCGCTTCATCACGAATATCTTTCATGACGATTGGTGTGCCTTTGCTTGCCGCTTGGTAAGCAATACCGCCACCCATGATGCCCGCGCCGAGTACAGCCGCTTGCTTGATTGGATGAGCAGTTTTTTCCCACTTCTTCGCCATTTTCTTAACGATTTGGTCTGCACCAAATACGCCGATCAATGCAGTTGCTTGTGGAGTCACTGCTGCTTTTGCAAAGCCTTTTGATTCAATCTTCACCGCTTCATCACGGTTTTGATTGACGTTTTGTTCAATGCTTTCCAGTGCAATTTTTGGTGCTGGGTAGTTAGGACCTGCTTTAGACAGGATCACGCCTTTTGCACTGTTGAACGCCATCATTTGTTCAATTGGGCTCAGTTTAACTGGAACCAATTTTTCTTGGCGGCGAGCGCGCCAATCCATTTTTCCAGCCAATGCTTGTTTAACCAAGTCAATCGCAGCGTCATTGAGTTTTTCTGGCGCAACAACTGCATCAACTGCACCGTCTTTCAATGCTGCTTCTGGACGTTTTTCCGCGCCAGTTGCAATCCACTCCAGCGCATTGTCGATACCGATTACGCGTGGCAAACGCACAGTACCACCGAAGCCTGGGAACAAGCCCAATTTCACTTCTGGCAGACCAACTTTAGCCGCTGTCGAAGCAACACGGTATTCACAGCCTAAACACACTTCAAAACCACCGCCGAATGCGATGCCATTGATTGCTGCAACTTTAGGAATATCGAGGTCTTCAAATTTATTGAATACATCATTCAGTACATCCAGCCATTCTGCAATCGCAGCTTCGCCTTTTGCAAAGTTATCGCCAAACTCAGTGATATCTGCACCGACGATAAAAACTGGTTTGCCTGAAGTCACGATCAGACCTTTAACACTTGAATCCGCTTTAACAGCTTCGGTCGCCGCTTTAAGTTCTTGTACCGTCGCACGATTCAGTTTATTAACCGACTCGCCTTGCAAATCGAATTTGAATTCTGCGATACCGTCGCTCACATGCTGGACGGAAATGGCATTACCAGAGTAAATCATGCCTAGAGCTCCTGATGTAGGAAGTGAAACAGCAAAAAAATTGGTGAAACAAATCTGCTTTTATTTTCGTAGCTATGCAAAAATCACAGAGCTGCAAAAAAACTGTGTAGAGTGTACGCCAAGACAAAGACGCTGTAATGCTTTTACGTGTATATATGCTGTGACGCTAAGGTCACAAAATATTTCACTAAGGCTTTTTTTGCCCAACAAAACATCACGCGTCTTTGTCTACAACAACAAAGTGCCGTATTTTAATGTTTTCTCATGAAAACAGCCATGTTCATTTGGAATAACTGAGAACGATTAATATGTCTACTCTACACACTGCATTAATTACTGGCGCATCCAGCGGTTTAGGTGCCGAATTTGCACGTTTACTTGCCTCGGAAGGTCATCAATTGGTCTTGGTTGCGCGGCGTTTAGATCGTTTAGAAGATTTAATCGCTGAGCTGCAAACCCAATATCCACAGCGGATGGAAGCGATTAGTAGTGACCTAGCGGAAGTCGGCGCGGTTGCTGAGCTCATGGATGAAATCGCAACACGTGAATTATCGATTGATATTTTGATTAATAATGCAGGCTATTCACCCAAAGAAAGTTTTAGCATGCAAACATCTCAAGTCGTACAAGCGCAGTTACAAGTCATGGTCAATACGGTGACTGAGCTATGTCATGCAGTTCTCCCCCATATGACTGAGAAGAAATGGGGACGCATTATTAATGTCTCATCTCTCGCCGCTTTTGCACCTCCAGGAAAAGGCACCTTGTATTCAGCGATCAAACAATATGTTTTGAGTTTCTCTCAATCATTAGATATGGATGTCCGCAGCCAAGGCATTCGTGTAACCGCGCTGTGTCCAGGTTTTACTCACACCGAATTTCACGACGTCATGAATGTTGCAGAAAAAGCAAAAATGATTCCAGAAGTCCTCTGGTCAAATGCCGCAGATGTCGTCAATGCAGGTTGGAAAGCAGTGAATACAGGACAAGTCGTGTGTATGCCTGGTCTCCTCAATAACGCCATTGCATTAATGAGTAAACGTCTTCCTGAACGTATCCGCTATGCACTAGGACGGGTGAATCCGTTGGATTAGGACAAACGTGTTAATACTTCACTACAGTCTTTTTCTTGTCACAGAAACTATTTCACTCATGAAAACGGCTTGTTAAAATAGGTTTTATTTTTTTCGGGCTATCCAAGAAACGCTATGAAGTGGATTGTATTGCTGATCTTCTTCGCTTCAGCCATCTATGTGCAGCGAAGAGGTCACGTTCGACATTCGTTATTTCGTCAATTTTTTGATCACTCCACGATCATGGCGCCCATCAATGTCATCATGTACTGGTTCTCAAAAGTACCGACCACGCCTTATTTATCCTCAGAGTATTTTGCTGATCTCAAAGTTCTCGAAGAAAACTGGCTGGTGATCCGTGATGAAGCAAAACAACTTGCCGAACAAGGCGGTATCAAAGCATCCAGTCAATATAATGATGTCGGCTTTAATTCATTTTTTAAAAAAGGTTGGAAGCGCTTCTACCTAAAATGGTATGAAAATGGACATCCTTCCGCGCTCGAACTTTGCCCAAAAACAACCGAACTGGTTCGAAATCTGGATTCCGTAAAAGCCGCAATGTTTACTGAACTGCCGTCTGGCAGTCGTTTAGTTCTGCATCGAGACCCTTACGCAGGCTCGCTCCGTTATCACTTAGGATTACTGACACCGAATGATGATCGCTGTTTTATCGAAGTCGATGGTGAGCGCTATAGCTGGCGCGACGGTCAAGGTGTCATGTTTGATGAAACCTATATGCATTACGCAGAAAATGGAACTGACCAGAACCGTATTATTCTGTTATGTGACATCGAACGACCGATGACCACACGCTGGGCGCAGGCCTTTAACCATTGGTTCTCTCGTTATGTGATGACTGCGGCAAGCTCCCCGAACGATGAGCATGATCGTACAGGCGGTATTAATAAAGCATTCCAATATATTTATCAGGTGCGCTTAGTTGCCAAGAACCTCAAAAAGGTCAACCGCACATTGTACTATGTGCTGAAATGGCTGATTTTAGGTGGGCTAATGTATTGGATTTTTATTAGCGATCTGGCTGGAAAATATTTTCATTCCATACATTTTTGAAATCATCAGCGGCACCTTTCCTAGCTCAAAAAAATGAGATTCCTGTGAATCTCATTTCACCCATCGTTTCATCATCGGCGCCAGCCCAAGCAACACAACCGCCGTGATCAACAATGAAATCGTCGTCCGCCCGAACAAGGCAGGCATATCTGCCAAATTTTCTGGATTAACATGACCACCTGTCAGACCCGCTATCAGATTCCCCAGCGCAGATGACATAAACCACAATCCCATCATTTGTCCCTGCAAACGACGCGGTGCAACCAACGTCATCGCCGCCAAAGCAATCGGACTCACGCACAGCTCAGCAATAGCGGACAACACATACGTCGCAATCAGCCAAAGCGGTGAAACCAAATGCTGACCAGCGAGAATCTTATTGGATGCGACATACATCAAACCAAAAGCAATCGCACAAATCAGCATCCCAAGCGCAAACTTGCCAAGACTTGCAGACAACTCCCGCGAAGGCCAATAGCGCCAAACTACGCCAAAAATCGGAGCAAAAACAATAATAGAAATGGGATTAATCGACTGAAACCAAAGCGTTGGAATCACAAAACCTGCAAGATTCTTATCGGTAAAATCCTTAGCAAACAAGTTTAAAGCGGTGGGCTGCTGCTCATTTGCCGACCAAAACACTGTCCCAGCAATAAAAATGATCAAGCAAAGTAATACCCGTTTTTTTTCATCGACCGTCAATCCACCAAAACCAAGCAACCACGTCATATAAATCAGCACAGTTCCTGCTAGAAAATAAGTCATCCCATCAGCCAGAACCACCGCGGAATACATCGATACCAAACCCACAATGGCGGCAATCACGAGCGACAAACCGATCAGAATTTTGATGATTGTTGATGAGGAAACTGGTGGTAAATCATTAGCAAGCCGATCAAAAATTGCTTTTGCTGTAAACCTATAAATCAGCAACGCAATCAGCATTCCCAATCCACCTGCGCCAAATCCCCACGCCCAACCTAATCGCTCAGATAAAAGCCCCGTCAACAACGGCGCAACCACCGCACCGAGATTAATACCCATATAAAAAATGGAATAACCGCCATCGCGGCGCGGATCATCAGGCGTATACAATCGCCCGACCATCACCGAAGCACAGGTTTTAAATAATCCTGTGCCAAGAACAATGAACCCTAGACCAGCAAAAAACAGCGGCTTGCCCCACTCCATCGACAAGGCAATACTCAAATGCCCCAGCGCAATCAGAATACAACCCCACCACATCGCGCGCGCCTGTCCAAACACGCGATCTGCAAGCCAACCTCCTGGAAGTGTCGCCAAATAAACAGAACCTGCAAACATCCCAACAATCGCACCCGCAGTCGGTCGATCAAACCCATAGCCACCTGTCGATAACGTTGCCGTCATAAACAAAATCAACAGCGGACGAATCCCATAATAGGAAAAACGCTCCCACAACTCCGTCGCGAATAAGGGAGCAAGCGCCCGTGGATGTCCAAGGAAAGATCGATCTGTAGGAATCATATGAGTTCAATACCGTAAAGTTGAATCACTGAATAACGAAATAAATGCTTAAAAATATAAAAGCCATGATGCACTAGCTTCCTGATACCGCAAACTGCCTTGCTGAGTCTGTTGCCACGCAAACCGTAAGGCTTCTCGTTGACCAGAACGATTCAAGAGTCCTCGACTCAAAGGAATCTGCGCACCAATTTGCCATTGATTCTGCCATGTATGATCATCTTGCCAAAAATCGGTTGCGTTCTGTACTTGCAGGCTCATTTGCGGCAAATTCCATAAGCATCCAATCGTCGGTCCAGCGCCAATACGCCAACCTTTATCTAATGCACTTCCAGCTTCCAATGCTGCACTTGCCAATCCGTAGCATAAAGCATCGCCTAATTGCCAAGAAAAACCATCGCCCCCCTGCACATAACTCACAGCATGCGTTTTGTCAGTGCTGAAATGCCCATTTTCCTCAGGAACTTGCCTCACCCCCACCGCCAAATTCCACGACAACGGTGTAAAAAAGTCAGTGATCGGGCTCAGTGAGTCAATCGAAATCAACGTCAGCTTCTGTAACGATAGCTGATCATCTTGGATTCTGACATCGGTCTGTAAGAAATTAATTGCCGCACCACGCCGATACCCTCCAACTGGATCAAGCAAATCATGATACGCAGGACGCCATTCAATCTCCGCAAAACCTCGACCTGCCGACTCCCCACCCGTCACCGCAATGCGACTGGTTGGATGACCTTGTGATGGATCTACCGCGGGTGTCGGCACAACCACACGCTGATCAGGCACATCGATTTTACTGCGTCGAATGAGTAAATCGCGCATCGCTGGACGTGCAAAATCAGGACTAATCTCATGCGCAACAAAACGCTCATAGAGATAATCACTTGCCATCTCAAGTGCACGCGCTTGCTGCTCTGGCGAAAGGTCTTTCATATCCTGATCAGGATGAATTGTTAAGGCTTTGGCTGCATCAATCGTCTGTGATGACGCATGATCCGCCTGTGCGTTCAATCGACTCACAAATGCAGGTCGATACGTCACCTTATCCAATAAATCCCCATTCATCAGGCTAGCACGTAACGTATCCGTTGGAAT